>CALEWN010000029.1 GCA_937925385.1 uncultured Senegalimassilia sp. | reverse complement strand
AGCTGATGGGGGGAGATATCGCATACGAGAGCCGCTTGGGCGAGGGCACGACTTGCACTATCACCTTGCCGTTGGCCATAGATCTTGAAGCATCGTCAATGCAACACGATCATCGTGCGCATAGCCGGGCAACGCTCGAGGGCTTGAACGTATTGTTGGCCGAGGACAACGATCTGAACCGGGAAATCGCCGAATTCGTCCTCACCGAGGCTGGTGCGAAGGTGGCATGCGCAGATGACGGCCTCGAGGCGCTCAACGTATTCGAGCAGGCGGGTGCCGGTGCGTTCGACCTGATACTCATGGACATCATGATGCCCCGTATGGACGGCTATGAGGCAACGCGCGCTATACGCTCGCTGCCGCGCGAGGATGCGCAGGCTATTCCCATCGTGGCCATGAGCGCCAATGCCTTCACCGAGGACAAGGTGCGCTGTCGCGAAGCCGGCATGGACGGGCATTTGGCGAAACCTATCGATTCGGGAAAGCTCATCGACGCCCTTGCGAGGATCTTGGCGGCGAAAAAGAAGTAGGGTATTGCAGCGGGATCGCTTAAGAGGGGCGGTAACCTGGTATCTCCAGTTATCTGAGTCCGCATCCTTGATGCGTGTGATGCATGCTTCGGCGATCGCGTTTTGTCTGGGTGCAAAAACGGCTCGAACCGCAGGTTGCGATTCGAGCCGTTATGCTGCATGGGGTTGGGATTGCGCTATTCGCCGGCTTTTGCGGTATTCGCGGCGGTGTCGCGAATCACATGGGGCTGCTGTCGCACCTGCTTTGCCTCGCGAATCTTCAACACGCCGAAGATCAACGCCACCAAGCCGATGGCGGAGCATGCCATATAAGCTGCGCTCGTGCCCGACACCGTCGCCTCGACGGTTGCCGCGCCTTGCACCGCCGCGTTCGACGTGACGGTGGTCATGAGCGTCACGATGATGGCGGTTCCCAGGCCTCCCGCAACCTGGCGTCCGGTGTTGGCGATAGCGTTGCCATGGGCGATTTGGCTGTTCTCGAGCGCATTGATGCCCCAGGTGTTAACGGGCATGTTCGCCAAGGATTGGCCCGCCGCCTGCGCGGCGCACAACACCGCTACCATCAAGATCGAGCAGCTTGCGTCCATGCGCGACAGCGCGAACAGCGCCACGGTCATGAGCGTCAGGCCTCCTACGGATATGGCTCGCGGGCCGAACTTGTCGAACACCACGCCCGAGATAGGGCTGATAAGGATGCCGACCGCGGCGGCGGGAAGCATCGCCATGCCGGTCTGCAGCGCCGTCACGCCCATCGCGGTCTGCAGCAAAATGGGAAGGATGGTGTTGGTGACCAGGCATGCCGCGTTGATGAGGGTGACGACGATGGCGGCAACGGCGAAATCCCCTGATTTCAGGCACCTAAGATCGAGCAGCGGATCTTCCAGGCGCAGCTGACGACGTGCGAACAGCACCAAGCAGGCAACGCCTGCGATGATGCATCCGAGCACCACCGGGCTCGTCCATCCCATCGAGG
>CALEWN010000028.1 GCA_937925385.1 uncultured Senegalimassilia sp. | reverse complement strand
GGTAATCTTCACGTTGTAGTCCGGCAGGTCGTCGCGGTCACGGCCGCGGCGGTCGGCCTGGATGAAGAAAGGCTCGGTCAGGTAGTCGTGACCAACCTTCTCCATCACGTAGTCCTCGATGCCCTTGGGGTAGCAGAACTCCTCTTCGGAGAAGACACCCTCCTCCCCCTCAATGCGCAGGCGGAACGTGACGTTGGCGTTGACCACCGCCTGGCGGCGCATGGTTTCGCGATACCAGTCGTCGGGGATATCGATGGCAGTGAAGACCTCCAGGTCGGGACGCCATTTGATGGTGGTGCCGGTGCGCGTCTCGTCGGTGGGCTCGACCTGCAGGGCCTTCTTCTTGGCGCCGACGACCTTGCCTTTCTTGAAGTGCAGCTGATACTTGTTACCGTCACGCCATACGGTGACGTCCATGTACTCGGAGGCGTACTGCGTGGCGCACGAGCCCAAGCCGTTGGTGCCCAGCGAGAAGTCGTAGTCACCGCCCTGGTTGTTGTCGTATTTGCCGCCGGCGTACAGCTCGCAGAACACCAGCTCCCAGTTGAAGCGCTTTTCGGTGGGGTTCCAGTCAAGCGGGCAACCGCGGCCATTGTCCTCCACCTGGATGGAGCCGTCGGCGAAGGCAGTGAGGGTGATCAGGTTGCCGTAACCCTGGCGCGCCTCGTCAACCGAGTTCGACAGGATCTCGAACGCGGCGTGAGCGCAGCCGTCAAGGCCGTCGGAGCCGAATATGACCGCCGGACGAAGGCGTACACGCTCCTCGTCCTTCAACTGGCGGATGCTGTCGTTACCGTAATTGACCGTGCTTTTTGCCATACCGTTCTTTCGCTTCTCGTATTCCCCTTGTGGTGTGCCTACCGCAAGTTACCACAAGGGTTGCCCGCCCCACAGCAACATCACGGCAAAAACATCGTACACCTGTTCGCTGATTGAAGCAAGCAGCAGTAAGGCAAACGAAAAAAAGCGCCCGGTATCACGCTCGCGTTATGCTAGCGCATTTCGCGAATGGCTTGCTGCAGCTCCCGTTTGCTGTGCACGTCCATTTTCATGTAAGCGTTTTTCGCATAGCTGCGCACCGTGTTCTCGGAAAGCACCAGCAGCTCCGCGATCGCGACCTTGCTTTTGCCTTCCGCAAGCATAAGGGCCACCTCAGCCTCACGGCGCGTCAGCCCAAATCCCGCAATCAACCGCACGATGCGTCCATCATCTGCCGCATGCAAGACCGCCTCGGGCTCCCGCTCCGGCTTGGCAACATCGCCCACAAGGCCCGGTCCGACACCACCTTCCATCCGCACTTCGCGACGCCCGGCAATCGGCAGCTCGACGGCCCCGCCTTCGCCACCGGCAACCGCAACGCCCATGCGACCAACGACGCTAGCCTTCACACCGCAACCCGCAGGCCCCACATCGCCTTCGCTAGCCGCCCTGCCTTCGCCGGCTTCCCCACCGGGAAAGCCCGCCAAAAGCGCTCGAGCGCGCGGGACGTTGTCGCCCAGTAGCACCGCAATGGAAATGGACAGCACGCATACCATCAACGCGACCAATAGCATCATCAACGAGCTTTGCGGCGCAAAAACCAAGATGCCCCAGCGCCCGACTTCGCGCGCGAGCAGGAACACTGCCCAGCACACGCCGAGCACCGCGTACGGGTTCCACGGAGAATGGCGCGCGATGTCATAGCAGATGACCCACAAAACGCCGAGCGTCATGGTGTTGGCGATGGACACGAGCGCCGCACCGCCGGCAAGCCCCCACCATTCCAGCGTGGCCATCAACACCACGCCCGCCGACGCCGCTACCACCTCAAAGCGCCACAGCGTCGCCGACGAAACAGCACGGCCGCGGCACAGCGCAGCCCACGTCCACACCCCGCACAGCACGACCACGCCACCTTGGTGCAGCAACTGCATCCCCAGCGGCAATGCGATTGATTCACCGAACGGAAAACCTCGCGACACGCCCATGACCAGCATGAACAATGCCAATCCGGCCAACAGACGCAAGAAATCGACGCGCGATTCCGCTCCATACGCCTTCGAGGCGATCGCAAACTCGGGGCACTCGCACGACGATGAGACGCCGCCCGGAGCCTGCGGCCATCCGCACTCGTCGGCCACACGCATCGACCGCCCGAAGCACACGTATGAAACCGTGGGCAGAAACACGCCGACCAGATAACATGTCGAGCGCGGCAAAGCGCCCATGACGAAACCGCCCAACGACCCCAACGCCAGTGAGCCCAACGCGCACAACAAAGCCGTTCGCGGGCGCAAGCGCAGGTAGAACGCCATCCACCTGCCGCCGCCCCACACGATGCCCAGCCCCGCGCACGTGCATGCCGCGTACAGTACCGCATCGGAATTAAGCGTCCCGTTCAAGAAGAACAGCACACTGCCCAACGTCATGGCCGTAACGGAGAACCACTCGAGCGCCTTCGCGAACCGACGCCCCAGCAAACCGCGCAGGGCGAACGCCACCAGCAAAACGGTGAACACGATGCGCACGAAATTGATGACGATGCTGACCAACCCGGCATCGGACAGCACGTAATTGCCGTACAGGTTGCACTGAATCCAGAGGCGCACCACGGCAAGGCCGAAAAACGCAAGCGTGCAACCTCCGAGCGCCTGACGCATCGCCGCGCGCGCAGCCGCCCTTTCGACGGCACGCAGCCCGCCGGCATCCGCCTTGCGAACTTCGCGTATGTTCCCAAAATCGCTTCCCACTGAGCCCTCTCCCGGACTTCTCCCTTATTTCCGGCAGTATACCTTTTTCGCACATCAAGAGGCGCACAAAGGCACCGCGGTCCGCATTTCGAACCGCGGCGCCTTATCGCCTTGCTATTTCGCCAGCTCATCACGGGCGTGTTTTGCTCGAAGCACGTCGCAACCGCACGATCACGATAAACGCACGCGAACGAACCCGTTGCCGCCGACGACTCGCCCGTGCTCGACACGTCCGCCTTACGCGCTCAGCGCCTCGCTCGCCGCATTCGCGCCCGCAAAGCGACCGGACGTGTAGGCGAAGTTCAGGCCGCAACCGCCCGCCGGGTAATCGTCGTAGATGAAGGTGCCGCAGCACACCTCACCGGCCGAGTACAGACCGGGGATAATCTCGCCCTGCTCGTTTTTCACCTGGAAATCTGTGTTGATGTCGAAGCCGCCGAACGAACCGTGCGTGCACACGCCCA
>CALEWN010000027.1 GCA_937925385.1 uncultured Senegalimassilia sp. | reverse complement strand
CGAGATGGTGAGGTTCGTCTTCTCGCACGTAGGGTATGTCATCGCCTATATCGTATGGCTCGTGGCGCTCTGGTTCCACCTTACGCACGGTATGTGGAGCATGATGCAGACCGTGGGATGGAACAGCAAGGTGTGGATGAAAAGGCTGAAGTGCATCGCCTATATCCTTTCGACGCTTATCGTCGGCTGCTTCATGCTGATAGTCGTTATCCTGTATGTACAGAGCCTGATGTAGTTTTAACTAACCGCTGAATAATAAAAAAGCAAGATATGACAAAGATAGAATCCCATGTGCCGCAGGGCCCCATTACCGAGAAATGGAGCAAGCATAAGGCCGCCATCAAGATGGTCAGCCCGGCCAACAAGCGTAAACTCGATATCATCGTCGTAGGTACCGGCCTCGGCGGCGCGTCGGCTGCTGCCTCGCTGGGCGAACTCGGCTACAATGTCAAGATATTCTGCATCTCCGACTCGCCGCGCAGGGCGCACTCCATCGCCGCGCAGGGCGGTATCAACGCTGCGAAGAACTATCAGAACGACAACGACTCCGTCTTCAGGCTCTTTTACGACACCATCAAGGGCGGCGACTACCGTGCTCGTGAAGCGAATGTCTATCGTCTGGCGGAAGTTTCCAACAATATCATCGACCAGTGCGTCGCACAGGGCGTGCCGTTCGCACGCGACTACGGCGGGCTGCTCGCCAACCGTTCGTTCGGCGGCGCGCAGGTATCGCGTACCTTCTATGCCCGCGGCCAGACGGGACAGCAGCTTCTGCTCGGCGCTTATGCGGCGCTCAACCGGCAGATAGCCAAAGGGTCGGTGAAAAGCTATCCGCGCCATGAGATGCTCGACCTGGTGCTTATTGACGGCAAGGCCCGCGGCATCATCACCCGCAACCTCGTGACGGGCGAAATCGAACGGTTCGGCGCACACGCCGTGGTTATCGCCACGGGCGGTTACGGCAACGTCTTCTTCCTCTCGACCAATGCGATGAACTCCAACGGTTCGGCCGCCTGGCAGTGCTACAAGAAGGGGGCGATGTTTGCCAACCCCTGCTTCACGCAGATCCACCCGACCTGTATTCCGGTGCACGGCGAACACCAGAGCAAGCTGACGCTCATGTCGGAGTCGCTCCGCAACGACGGCCGCATCTGGGTACCCAAGAAGAAGGAGGATGTGGAGAAGCTCCGCGCCAAACTCAAAAAGGCTTCCGAAATCGCGGAGGAGGACAGGGATTACTACCTCGAACGCCGGTATCCTGCGTTCGGTAACCTCGTTCCCCGCGACGTGGCTTCCCGTGCCGCCAAGGAGCGTTGCGATGCCGGTTTCGGCGTGAACGAAACGGGGCTCGC
>CALEWN010000026.1 GCA_937925385.1 uncultured Senegalimassilia sp. | reverse complement strand
GAGGCCGCCGGTATCACGGTGCCGATAACCGCGGGCATCATGCCGTTTATGAGCAAGGCGCAGATCCAGCGCATGGTGTTCATGTGCGGGGCGTCGCTTCCCAGCCCCATCATCAAGCTGCTCGCGCGATATGAGGACGACCCGGCAAGCCTGCGCCAGGCCGGCATCGAATACGCGTGCCGCCAGCTGACCGATTTGCAGGCGCATGGCGTCGATGGGCTGCATGTGTACACCATGAACAACCCCGAGATCGCCCGTGCCGCCTCGTGCGCGCTGAAGGTGGCGCTGGTTTCGTGATGGTGCGGTATGGGCGCCTTGGCGTGGCGGGCGCGCCCGGTGCGCGGCTCGATTGCAGCGAGGCGCTGAGATATCTGGGATATACGGGTCAGCAGGTCGATCAGGCGCTGCTGACCCGTTTCAATAGGCTGGCCGATGAGTGCGAGAAGGCGATCAAGCCCGTGTTCGCCTGGAGCGTTTTCGATATCGACGAGAAGCGGACGCGCTGGGAAGCGCCGGAGCCTGGGGCGACGGGCACGCTTAACGCCTGCGATACGGGGCCGAACGCGGTCGAGGGCTGTGGCGCGGTATCGGGCCCGGAAGCCGAATGCGGGAACGGGCTCGTGCGTCAAGTGGCTCTGGAGGGCTGCGGCCTTGTCCTCGAGGGCAATAGCATCGCCGAGCATTTGCGCGGGGCTTGCAAGGTTGCGCTGATGGCGTGCACGCTCGGGGCGGTCAGCGAACGGGAGATGCGCAAACACGAGGCCATCAGCGTGGCAGACGGCGTGATGTTCGGGTCTTGCTGCTCGGCGTTTGTCGAGGCTGCCGCCAACGTCACGGAAGGCCTTATCGTCAGCTTCGCCCATGATATGGGCCTGACAACGAACTGGCGTTTCAGCCCCGGCTACGGAGACTTGCCGTTAAGCGCTCAGCCGGCGTTGTTGAAGGCGCTTGATGCGAGCCGGCGCTTGGGTATTGCGGTCACATCGACGAACATGCTCGTTCCGGTGAAAAGCGTCACTGCCGTGCTAGGATTGTTCGAAAAACCCGCTGATGGCGGCGAGGCGCGCGATGCCTGCGCGATATGCCGTTTAAGGGATGGTTGCGAGTTAAGGAAACGAGGGGTTACCTGCCATGGGTGAGAGCGTGCGCGCGCACAAGGAGCTGACCGGCGGTTGGGCGAAGGCGGCACAGCTGCCCCGGCCCGATTTGTCGGGGCTTGCCATCAAGGACGAGCATTTGAAACGAGCGCTGCTTGGGCAGGATTTCCTGGTGGTGGACGGTGCCATGGGCACGCAGCTGCAGGAGCGGGGCCTTGCCGATGCTGGGCAGATCCCCGAGCTGCTCAACTTCTCGCATCCCGATGATATCGCGGCTATCCATAAGGCTTATGTCGATGCGGGTGCCGAGGTCATCACCACGAACACGTTCGGGGCAAATCGCCTGAAGCTGGAGGGCGCTGCGAGCGTCGAAGAGGTGTATCGTGCGGCTGCTGAATGCGCCCGCGCCGCCGGCGCCCCCTATATCGCGGGCGATGTCGGTCCGACGGGCGCGCTTTTGGAGCCGATGGGAACCATGAGCTTCGAGGAGGCGTACGACCTGTTCGCCGAGCAGGTTCGCGCCGTTGCGGCCGCCGGCTGCGACGTGGTGCTGATCGAGACCATGGCCGATTTGCGCGAGGCGAAGGCGGCGCTGCTGGCAGCTCAGGAGAATTGCGACCTGCCGGTGTTCGCCACTATGACCTTCGGCGAGGACGGGCGCACGTTTTTAGGCACGTCGCCGGAGGTGGCCGCAGAGGTGCTGTCGAGCATGGGCGCGCACGCCGTGGGCTTGAACTGCTCGCTTGGTCCGGCGGAGTTGTTGGGCGCTGCGCAGGATATGGCGCGTCGTTCGCGCTGCCCGCTGATGGTACAGCCGAACGCGGGCCTGCCGCGCGTGCAGGACGGGGTCACCGTGTTCGACGTGTCGCCCGAGGATTTCGCCGCCGCCATGGAGGGCATGCTCGATGCAGGCGCCTCGATCATCGGCGGATGTTGCGGCACGTCGCCGGAATATACGCGCCAGCTTCGTCGTATGGCGGATGCCCGTCGCGTGCCCACGCCGCGCGCCTACGAGCCCGCTTGCGTGTTGTGCAGCGCGCAGGAGGCCGTGGTGCTTCCGGTGGGCGTGCCCCGCATCGCCGTGATCGGCGAGCGCATCAACCCCACGGGCAAACCTAAGCTTAAGGCCGCGCTGCGCGCGGGCGACCTGGATTACCTGGTGGGGGAGGCCGTTTCCCAACAGGAGCTGGGCGCCGACGTGCTCGACGTCAACGTGGGCCTTCCCGAGCTTGACGAGCCTGCTGTGCTGGCCGCTGCGGTGGACAAGCTCTCTTCCACGGTCACGTTGCCGCTGGTGGTGGACTCGTCCGACCCGGTGGCGGTGGAGGCGGCGGTGCGCGGTTACGCTGGTAAGCCGCTTATCAACAGCGTCAACGGCAAGCGGGAGAGCCTGGAAGCCGTGCTTCCCATCGTGAAACGCTACGGGTGCGCCGTGATCGGCCTTGCCCTTGACGAAGAGGGCATTCCGCCTACGGCCGAGGGGCGCTTCGCCGTTGCCGAGCGGATCGTGGAAGCCGCCGAGCGTTACGGCATCCCGCGAACCGATGTGGTCATCGACTGCCTAACCATGGCGTGCGCGACCAATCAGTCGGAGGCGCTTGAGATCTTGCGCGCCGTGACCATGGTGAAGGAGCGCTTGGGCGTGCGCACGGCGCTCGGCGTGTCCAACATCAGCTTCGGCCTGCCTCAGCGCAACATGGTGAACTCGACGTTTTTGGCAGCCGCGTTCGGGTGCGGGCTGGATATGCCCATTCTGAACCCGAAGGCGAAGCGCTACACCGACACGGTGAACACGTTCAGGGTACTGAACTGCCAGGATGCCGGCGCCGTCGAGTTCATCGGGGAGTATGCCGACGCCGCGGACCCGTATACGGCAGGCGCGGCGGGAGCGGGTGTTGCCGCGGGCGCTGCGGAGGCAGCGCAGCCTTCGAGGGCTGCCGATGCAGCTGCGGAATGCCCGGTTGCGGTGCCGGAGACGCTTTCGGACGCCTCCGATGCCGTTCGCGACATGGTGCATCTTATCCTGACGGGTCGAAAGGGCCCGATGGGGCCCGCCACCGAGGCATTGCTCGAGGGACATAACCCGCTCGATCTGGTCAACGGCGTGTTCGTCCCCGCACTTGATGTGGTGGGGCAGAAGTTCGACAAAGGGGAGTTCTTCCTTCCCCAGCTGATGGCTTCGGCCGAGGCGGTGAAGGCGGGGTTCGACGTGGTCAAGGCGCGCATGGGCGATTCCGCCGACGACGGCATGGGATCGAACGCCATCGCAGTGGCCACGGTGAAGGGCGATATCCACGACATCGGCAAGAACATCGTCAAGATGCTGCTGGAGAACTACGGCTTCCGCGTGGTCGACCTTGGCCGCGACGTCGAGCCGGAAGAGGTGCTGCGCGTGGCAAGCGAGCAGGGCATCCGCTTGGTGGGGCTGTCGGCGCTTATGACGACCACGGTCCGCGCCATGGAGCAGACCGTGGAGCTTCTGCATGAGAAGCTGCCGGGCTGCAAGGTGATGGTCGGCGGCGCGGTTTTGACGCCCGAGTACGCCGAGCAGATCGGCGCGGACTATTATGCCAAGGATGCCGCGGAATCGGCGCGCATCGCCGAGCGCTTCTTCGCCGAACAGGGTTAGCGCGGCCGGCGCTGTCGCGGCTTGGCGGTTGCCGGCTTCGACCTGAGCTGCCTTGCTGATATGAAAAAGCCTGCATGCTCTTTTGGGCATTCAGGCTTTCGTGGTTTTCGGGATGTTACCGGGATGAGGGGGCGATGGCGCCCCGGGCGATGTTTCGCGACCGAATGTTATCCGATGCCGCCGAGCACGATGCCCAGGATGATGACGATCGCCGTGAGCGGGACGAACAGATAGCGTCCCATGAACTCGAACCATGCGCCTACGGGCTTCTCTCGTCCCATCTGAGCCTGTTTTGAGGCGAAGCCCTTGGGGCACACCCAGAAGAACATCACGGCCGCTATAAGGGCTCCCAGCGGGATCGCGTAGATGCTGACGGCATCCATCCATGCGCTGACCGCATCACCGTTCTCAATGAAGGCGCCGACGCCCATGGATACCGCCGCCACGATGGCCACGGCGGCCCAGCGGGGAAGGCGCGCCTGCTGCTGCAGGGCCTCGATGGGCGGCTCGTAGAGGTTCACCAGGCTGGTGATGGCGGCGCAGGACACGGCCAGGAAGAACACGAAGCAGAACAGCCCGCCGAAGGGCATCTCCTGGAACACTTGCGGGAGCACGATGAACAGAAGCGGGGGGCCTGCCTGGGTGTCGGCTCCGAACGCGAACACAGCCGGTACCACCACCATGGCCGACAAAACCGCGGCCAGCGTGCTGAACACCACAACGTTGCGCGCCGACGAGACTACGTTCACGTCCTTCTTCAGGTAGCTGCCGTAGACCAGCGTGCCGCCGCCCGCCAGCGAGAGCCCGAAGAACGCCTGCCCAAGCGCAAGCACCCAGGTTTGCGGGTTGGCGAGCGCCTCCCAGCGCGGCATGAACAGGTATGCGTAGCCGTCAAGCGCGCCCGGCAACATGGCCACGCGAACGAGCAGTACGCAGAACAGGACGAAGAACAGCGGCATCATGACCTTGTTCAGGCGCTCGATGCCGCGCGAGATGCCCAAGATCATGACGGCAAGGGTGATGATGAGCGCCGCGGCGTGCCAGCCGATGCTTCCGAAATCGCCGGTGATCTGGCTGAAGTATCCGCCCATGTCCGGTTGGGTGAGCAAGGTTCCGGTTGCAGCGGCGAAAAGGTACTTGAGGAACCATCCCAAAACGACGGTGTAGCCGATGGCGATGCCGAGCGCGGCAAGGACGGGCACGATGCCGATGACTTTGCCGATGCGGGTTGCGTGGGGCATGCCCCTGAGCTCGAGAGCTTTGCCGAACGCGCCCATCGGGCCGCATCCCATGGCGCGGCCGAACGACATCTCGCCGACCACGCCGGTAAGGCCGAGCAGCACGACGAAGAACAGGTAGGGGATAAGGAAGGCCGCTCCGCCAAGCTGTGAAACGCGGTACGGGAACAGCCAGATGCCCGATAGGCCTACGGCCGATCCGATGCAGGCGATGATGAAGGCGGTGCGCGAGGTAAACGAGTCGCGGGTTTGCGAATCGCCGGATGCAGTTTGCGCCATGGGTTCCCCTTTCCGCGGCAATAAAAAAGCCGCCCTAAAGGCGGCTGTTGAATTTGGTGGAGCCTAGGGGGATCGAACCCCTGACCTCATGGCTGCCAGCCATGCGCTCTCCCAGCTGAGCTAAGGCCCCGAATCAGGTGCGTTGACTATTATACGGAAACCGTTTCAGCGCGCAACCCCCTATTTTGAAAAAAATTTTTCGGAATCGTTCTTTGGCTGGTCACGCTTGATTCGCAAGTTTGCCCGTGCGACCGAGTTCGGTGGAACACCTCCCGGCGGCTATCGATAGCAGGTTGCGGTCATGCGGGCCACTTTGCGGCCCGTGTCGTCGGAGACGTTCACCGTGTAGAAGCCGAGCTTCCTTCCCGATTTGTCGACGTCGCATTCGGCGATGAGCTTGCTTCCCTTGGCAGCGCTCAGGAACTCGATGGTATTGCTTACCGAGACCGTGGGCTGCTCGTTTACGTTACAGGCGATGGCCAGGCAGAAGTCGGCAAGGGTGAAAATCGCCCCGCCCATGACGCCGCCTTGGGCATTGTAGTGGATACGCTCGAGCGGCATCTCGCAAACGGCGTGGCCCATGGCGGCTTCGATGACGGTGCAGCCCGCGGCCTCCGTGGCGAACTTGTCATCGGCGAAGAACTCGCGAACCTGATCGATGGCGGGGTTTTCGGGGAGCATGGGCGTCCTTTCGGTGGTGGCGGGTGAGAAAGAAACGCCCTCCGATGCTTGTCGAAGGGCGCGTGATGGCTTGTGCGGGTTATTCAGTTGGCGTTGCTGTGGTGCCGAACAGCTCCAGCCATTCGCCGTTTTCCACGGTGATGGTTTGCGTGCTTCCGCGCAGCAAGGGCTTGGAGTCGGTGATGGAATCGTCGTCGAAATCCAGGTCCTTCATAACGTAGGCGGCGTAGTCCTGCGAGGCGTTGCGCGGGGCATCGGGGCTGACGGCAATGGAGTAGGTTCCCGCGGGGATGTCTTGGCCGACGCGGTACAGGCCGCTGGCGTAGGGTGCCTGCGGCTGGAAATCGGCTTGGTCGGCGTGGATCATCAGCATGCTGGCGGAACTGGGCATGAACACGACGACCTGCCCGTCTTCAAGATCGGCGAAGTAATTGCCCGTGTAAGTAACCGCGGCGTCCATGTTGTAGGTGCCGAACCCTTCGGGATCGAACAGGTAGCACTCCGATTCGGTCGACGGGTTTCCCTGGAGGAAGTACAGGCCCTCGTCGATGTCTCGACCCACCACGTACACGCCCGGGGCGGCCTTGCCCTCGTCGTCGATATCGCAGGGCAGGTCGCCTGCCGCCTCCTTGATGTCGGAAAGCGTGAAACCGCCGTAATAATCGCTATCAGGCAGGTCATCGGGGTCGTAGCCGTACGGCAGGTCGTCGAAATCGAACGAATGCACGCCGTCGGCGCGGCTGTGAAGCGAATCGGCCACCATGCCCACGGTGGCGAAGCCCACGCATCCGCCAAGCCCCATGAGAAACGCCAGCGCGCAGCCCAGAAGCACCCAAGGCCACTTCTTCGCAGGTTTCGGCGCGACGGCAGCATAGGGGTTTGCGGGCGGCTGAGGTGCGCCATAGGAAGGTTGCGTGTAGGGAGCCTGCGGGGCGGCGGCGTATACGGAAGGCTGCTGAGCGGTTTGCGGGACGGCGGCAGGGTCGGCGTTGCCGGGCGCCTGTACAGGGCTTGCAGCCGTGTCAGGCTGCGGGCTTTGCGACGCTGCCGAATGCGCGGGGTCGTTGGGGCTCATGCCGGCGTTGCCGCCTGCTTGCGATCCGTGTGCTTGCGTAGCGCCCGCAGGGGTTTCGGGCTGTTCGCCTTGCGGGGGCGTTTGTTGAGTTGATTCGTAGGGATTGGAATCATGGTTGTTGCGAGGCTGGTTCATGGAAGCGCTCCTAACGGTTTGTTCCCGGCTATCTTAGCACGCAGCCTCGGAGACGGGCTTGGTTGTTAACGTGATGGCATTGCGGGGGCACGCCGACTCGCACAGGCCGCAGCCTATACAGTAGCGCCAGTCGAGGGTAAGCGTGCCGTCTTGGGCATCGGGCAGTAGCGCCCCGGTGGGGCAGGCTCGGGTGCAGCGTAGGCATTCCTCGCAGGCATCGGCATCGATTTCGGGCAGGGAGAGTTCCACCCGTGTGGCCATATCAGGCTGTGCGTCGAGCGCCTGCAGCAGCAGGTTGCGCGATGTTCCCATGACGCGCTTCACGCGCCCGTGCGGCGCGAACTTGTTGAATTGCGTGCCGTTTCCCAGGTCGAGCCGCTGATGAGCGGCGAACCGCTCGTTTTGCTCGCGCAGCGTTTGCAGGCGGGCGTCGGTGCGTTCGCGCATGGTGCCCGATGCCGCGTCCTTGAGCTGCGAGAGCATATCGGTGAACAGGCTGCGGCGGTCTCCGTCGGCGCCGGCGTTGGCCAGGCCGGCGAACAGCCCCTCGTCAGCCGCCTGGGGCAGCGACGGCGCGAACCCCACATTGCGCTGCGTCCATTCCTCGGCCTGGGCGATGCGTTCGGCGTAGAGGCTTTGTGCGGGTCCGCCCGCCTTCGCGCAGGTTTCGCAGCGTTCCATGTCGATGGCCACCTGCACGTCGGCCCCTTCGGCCAGCAGCGCGGCCCACAGCTCGGCCGGCAGCATGGCCAAGCAGGGGAGCGTCACCACGTTGCTTGCGAGGTCGTCTTGCTCCGAGACGTTTTCAGC
>CALEWN010000025.1 GCA_937925385.1 uncultured Senegalimassilia sp. | reverse complement strand
TCCGAGCTTGGTCTTGACCCCATTCCCGCTAAACGCGCAGGCCTGCTGCACGACCTTGGCAAAGCCGTCGACCATGAGGTTGAGGGAAGCCATGCGGTCATCGGCGCGGATCTGGCTCGTCGTTTCGGCGAAAAGCCCTCTATCGTGCATGCCATCGAGGCGCATCATAACGATGTTGAACCCAACAGCGTTCTCGATGTGCTCGTGCAAGCCGCCGATGCGGTTTCCGCAGCACGTCCTGGCGCTCGAAAGGAAACGCTTGACGCATACATCAAGCGTCTTGAAAAGCTTGAGGAAATCGCAAACTCCTACAAGGGCGTTGAGCGCACCTATGCAATCCAGGCCGGTCGCGAGGTTCGCGTCATGGTGCAGCCGGAAGTGGTCGACGAAGCTCAGACCACTGTGCTTGCCCACGATATCGCCAAGCGCATCGAGGACGAGATGCAGTATCCTGGTCAGGTGAAAGTCGTTGTCATCCGCGAGAGCCGAGCTATCGGTATCGCAAAATAACGAAAGGCGTCAACTATGGGCGATGGCAATCTTGCCTCGTTTATCGAAGACGTTTGCGGAGAAGGCCACCTTCGAGTCGAAACCGATCTCGGAGGTGGCTTCGTTCGTTTACGTAGCTCGGAAGCGGAACGTCGGCAAGCAGCACAGGACATCCGGTCTTCGGAGGATATCATCATCGAGATGCTGCGAAACGCGCGCGACGCTCATGCTTCCAACATCTTCGTTGCTTGCACTCGCGAGGGAACCACCAGGCGGATCGTGATGATCGATGACGGGGGCGGCGTCCCAAAACATCTGCAGAGCACGGTTTTCGAACCGCGTGTCACCTCAAAGCTCGATTCCATGCATATGGATAAGTGGGGCGTTCACGGTCGCGGCATGGCACTCTATTCCATCGCGGTCAATGCCGAATCTGCGGAAATCGTCGCCTCGGATGCGGGATTAGGGTCGGCGTTCGTTGTTGAAACGAATTTGGAAAAGCTTCCCGAGAAGACAGATCAATCAAGTTTCCCTACGTTTGAACTCAATGAAGCAGGAACGGTTTCCGTACGTGGGCCGAAGAACATTATGCGTACCGCTTGCGAGTTCGCTATCGAATCCCGCACCTCTATCAATGTGTTCATGGGCTCGTCAACGGATATCGCGGCAACGCTGTATGCATTCGGGCTCGGTAGCCTATCGGCTGCCGATAGGCTCGCTGGTGGAAACGATTCGAAACTCCCAGTATGCAAGCGGTTATCAGCTTGCGCAAGCCTTTCGGGGTTCCATCAAGTTGCAGAATCTCTTGGTTTGCTGATGTCTGAACGTTCTGCGCGCCGCATTCTCGATGGCCAAATCGCCCCATTGCCACCCTTGCTTTCGAAAATCAAGATCGAAGGGCTGCAAGCATCCGATGCGCCTGAAAGCGAAAGAAGTACCACGAACGAGAAGCCAAGCGCACCGAGACCCGCAAAAGGATTGAAGCTATCCGACGAAGACGCCGCGCGTTTCGCGAGCAAAATCGCACAAGCTTACGCCGAGCTGGCGGATGCGTACTTTCTTGATGACAGCATCGAACCGCAGATTAAGGTGAGCAAAGATGTCATTCGCATAACCATACCGGTTCTCATGCAGTCTTAGCGCAGGTCTTCCACATTATGTTGCGGACATATTTCGTTATAGCTACAATTTAGCTTGCATTTTATTACGCCGAAACACACGTCAAACAGAACACGAAAAGGTGAATGCATGAATGCCGAACAACAAGCCCCAGAATCAGGGTGCCTGAAAGTCTCCTCGAAATCGTCTCCTGCTTCAGTAGCGGGCGCCATTGCCGGCATGGTAAAAGATGGAGTCGGCGTTGAAATCCAAGCTGTTGGCGCCGGGGCGGTGAATCAAGCGGTCAAAGCAATCGCCATTTCTCGAGGGTTTCTCTCACCGGTCGGCATCGAAGTCGCATGCATCCCCTCATTTGCCGACATTGTGATCGATGGGGAATATCGCACCGCCATTCGTTTCGCCATCGACCCTCGATATACGCGCGGCACGCCAATCGAAGACCCTTCTCTTAGCGAATAGATTCGACATTCGCAGCATTCACATTCTCAATACGATCGGAACCATATCCTTATGCAAACTCCCTTCATGAATATGACCTTTTGCGTCCGCACCTTCGGATGCCAGATGAACAAACACGACTCCGAACGCATTGCGGGTATGCTCGAGGGTCTTGGTGGCCTTATGGTGGACACCGTTGAGGAAGCTGACATACTCATCTACATGACATGCTGCGTGCGCGAGGCGGCAGATACGCGTTTGTATGGTCAGGTTGCCTCCCTGAAGAACATACCCGTGAGAAGCGGTTCTCCGTTGAGCAAGCGCATCGTTGCGGTGGGAGGCTGCATCGGACAGCGCGACGGCGATGAGCTGACGAAAAAGCTCCCTCATCTCGATGTGGTTTTCGGAACGCATAATCTGTCCTCGCTTCCTCATTTGCTGCAAGCTGCCATCGAAGAAGGCGGTCATCAGGTCGAGGTGCTCGATGCATCCGCTTCGTTCCCCACTGAGCTTCCGACAAGCCGAGAGCATTCGTGGGCAGCATGGCTTCCTATTACCATCGGATGCAACAATTTCTGCACGTATTGCATCGTTCCATATGTGCGCGGTCGTGAGAAATCGCGTCCCATCGAAGATATCGTTTCCGAAGCGGAACGCTATGTTGCTGCAGGTGTGAAGGAAATCACGCTGCTTGGTCAAAACGTTAACTCTTATGGGCGCGATTTGTATGGTAGCCCTCGTTTCGCTCAGATTCTCAAGGCTCTTGACGAGACGGGCGTTGAACGTTTGCGTTTTGCCACGAGCCATCCCAAAGACTTGTCCGATGAGGTTATCGCTCAGTTCGGAACGCTGCGCTCGCTTATGCCGGCTTTGCATCTGCCGGCTCAATCCGGGTCGGATCGCATTTTGCAGCTTATGAATCGCCGTTACACTTCGGCGCAATATCGGCAGCTGGTGAGCAAATTGCGTGATGCTTGCCCGGATATCGCCTTGTCCACTGACATTATCGTGGGATTCCCCGGCGAAACCGAGAAGGACTTCATGGATACGGCTCGTCTTGTCGACGAGATCGGCTATCATCAGGTGTTCACCTTCATCTACTCGAAGCGAGAGGGGACTCCAGCAGCAAGCATGGAGGACAATACCCCGCACGACGTGATTCAGAAGCGATTCGACCGCTTGGTGGATATCGTTCAAGCGCACGCATTCGAGAAAAACCAGCTTGATCTGGGAGCTACCGTTCCGGTATTGGTGGAAGGCTCCTCTAAACGCGACGAGTTGCTCATTGCAGGCAAAAGCCCGAAGAATCAAACGGTTCACGCGCCGGTGCCTTCCGGCAAAACGCCTGAACAGCTTGCCGGTTCCATTGTGAACGTTCGGGTGAATGAAGCAAAAACCTGGTATTTGGCTGGCGAGATCGTTGAATAGCGCATCAAAGGCTGCAACATCCGTTAATGCGGCTGCTGCAGCCTTGTCGCAGCCTGTAATCTGCGTAGTAGGCCCTACTGCTTCGGGAAAAACGGATGTCGCACAAGTAATCGCACGGCGGATAAACGGCGAAGTGGTCAGCGCTGATTCCATGCAGGTATATCGCGGGATGGACATAGGGACGGGAAAGCTTCCCGTAAGCGAACGCCTCGTTTCCCATTATGGTTTTGACTTGGTCGATCCCGGGGAACCGTTTTCGGCAGCGCTGTTTCAAGCTTACGCGCGCCAAAGCTTCGCTGAAATCGAATCAAAGGGAAAGCGCAGCATCTTGGCCGGCGGAACGGGTTTTTACGTGCGCGCAGCAATCGATGCCTACGAATTCCCTGATGGCGAGCAAGTCGATAACCCTATTCGTGAACGTTGGAACGCTTTTGCCGCTGCGCATGGGGTCGATGCGCTATGGAACGAGTTGAACAAGCGTGATCCCGACAGCGCTCAAATCATACCGCCAGCCGATGTGAAACGAGTCGTTCGCGCATTTGAGCTGCTTGAATCAGGGGATTGCTATGCGATTCAAAAACAGCGCCTTCAAACCTTGCCGCAATGGGTTCCTGCGGTGTTCATTGGATTATCGGTAGATCCCGATGTACTGCGCGGACGTATTCGGGCGCGAGTAGATGCCATGATCGAAAAAGGACTCGTTCAAGAGGTTGAAGCCCTGCTTGCATCCGGCTTCCGCGATGGGATAACCGCACCACAGGCAATCGGCTATAAAGAAATCGTTGCCGCACTTGATGGCAACACTACTATGGAAGAGGCCATTGAGTCTATAAAGGTTTCAACCTGCCGATATGCTAAACGTCAACGAACTTGGTT
>CALEWN010000024.1 GCA_937925385.1 uncultured Senegalimassilia sp. | reverse complement strand
TTGACAAAAATAAGTGTATATCGATGTGAAGTAATTCGTATGCTCTGAAAATCAACTTAATATTGTGACAGAGCCAACATTTATATTTCCCCAGGTGGCTTCCCATAGCCTGGGCGAAACAAAAACACGAACAAGCGTACCGCATCCGACGAGCGGCGCCTTATGGAACGGAAACGGCCATGCGCGCCGCGCATGGCCGTTATGCAGACCTATCGGTTCAGTTAATCGAAGGGCAAGGGAAAACGATACTCGCGTCCCAGCGGCGTGCCGAAAGACAACTCGCGCAGCGGACCGGGCTCGGAAAACAAGTCGAAGCCGAGCACGCAGAACAGCAGCACGAGCACCGCCGCCGCCACGATAACGACAGGCCGACGGGCATAAACCCCCGCAGCCAGCAAAACCGCCGCCAACGCGGGAAGGGGCCACAAATACTCGAACATCTTCGACAACGTAGTCCACGAGACGAACCCCATGCTCATAGGCAGCAGCGTCAACCCCGCCGCAAACACGGAAACGCCCAAGAAAAACGCCTGGGCCCGTTCGCCTTCGCCCCCCGGCACGGCTATGCGAACGATGCCGAAGACGATCAAGGCCAACGGCCAGCATTGCCACCAGGCCACGCCGTGCAAAAACCCCGATACCGCAAACGATGCGCCCAGCGACGCCAAAAGACAGCCGGCAACAAGGGCGAGCACGATCCGAGCAGTCGAAGGGCCATCCCCTTCGCCGGCTTTCATATCGCGAGGCCCGACGGAAGCGGCGTCCAGGCCCATCGCGGGCGCTTGGTCGCATCGGGCCTTCTCGGCCATAGCAGGCGGCACAGGCGGCAGATGCGCCGCACTCACATAGGGCACGGCATTCGCGCAGCGCCCCATTGCGGCACCTCGAGCGCGACGGCAGTCCACCGCGCCGAACGTATCGGAATGAACTGAATCAGGTTCCACCTTCACGGGCTTCACCTGCATGGGTGTTTTAGGAAGCACGGCCCAGAGCACCAGATACGCAAGGCCTGCAAGGCCTAGCGTCAACACGGCGAACGTCAGGAAAAGGATGCGTACGACCAGCGGGTCGACATCGAAACGCTCGGCGATTCCGGCGCACACGCCCCCTACCAGCGCATTGCGCGACCGGTATAGCTGGCGCGTTCGGTTCACCGCTCCTCCTGACCTGCCTTGCCATCGGATGCTTGCAGGGCATCGTCGGAAATGCGCTCCACGCGCACCGCGAGAATGCGGCGGCGCCGCATGGCGTGGATGGTGAAGCGGTAGCCGTCCTTCTCGAAGGAGTAGCCCATCTGCGGAACGGTATCCAGCATGCTGAGCACCCAGCCGGCTATGGTCTCGTAGTCCTCGGACTCGGCAAGCGGCCAGCCCATCTCAACGGCGTCCTCAACGGGGAAACGACCGTCGGCAAGCCACACGCCGGGACCTTCCTGCTTCAGAATGGGGCGTTCGCGATCGGTTTCGTCCACGATCTCGCCCACAATCTCCTCGACGATGTCCTCGACGGTAATTAAACCATCGGTTCCACCATACTCGTCCACCACGATGGCCATCTGTTGCCGTTTCGTTTGCATTTCGGCCAGAAGCGGGAACACATCCTTCGACTCAGGCACGAACAGAGGCTCGAATGCGTAGTCGACGGCCAGGTTGTCGCCATGCCCGTCAAGCACGGGAGGCACCAGATCTTTATAGTGGACCACGCCGACGATGCGGTCGATATCCCCCTGAAACACTGGGAGGCGCGAAAAGCCCGTTCCCATCATGCGGTCCACCGCCTGACGCACGGTTTCAGTGTCCTCCACCAAGATCATGTCCACACGCGGCGTCATGATCTCGCCGGCGTCCATGTCGCCCAAGTCCAAGATCTCATGGATCATGCGCTTCTCGTCATCGAGCAGATCGTCGCTGTCCGCCACGAAATCCTTGATCTCGTCCTCGGCCGACAGGACCTGGCGCTTCGGTGCACCTAAAAAGCCGAGAATGCCCTTCAATCCCTTTTTGCCGTCGCCGTCTTCGTTTTTCCCGTTCATGCGCTAAAACCGCTCCTAGTGATAATTTCCTTTTGAGCTAGCCTACATGACATACAGCGCAATCGCCAGAAATTGCAGCACGCTTCCCGCCACAACCCATAAATGGAATATGGAATGCATGTACGGGATCTTCTTCAACACGTAGAAGATGCATCCGACCGAGTAGCAAAGACCGCCTGCGACCAGCAGCCACAAACCCGCAGCGGGGATAGCCTGGACAAGCGCCGGCAAAAATCCCACGATGGACCAGCCCAGCGCAAGATAGAGCACCGCGGAAATCCAACGCGGGCGGAAGACCCAGAACGCCTCGCAGGCAACGCCTATCACGGCAAGGACCCACACGAACGCGCACAGCACGATACCGTTCGAATCGGCAAGCGGAATCAAGCAAAACGGCGTATACGAACCGGCGATGAACAGGTAGATGCAGCTGTGATCCAGCACCTTGAACACGCGTTTGGCCTTGTCGACCGCCAATGCGTGATACAGCGTGGACATGGTGTATTCCAGCAGCATGGTAAGCGTGTACACCAACGCAGCGAACAGCAAGATGCCGCCGCCGTGGTTTACCGCCTTCACCACAAGGATGGGGATGGCGGCGATGGCCAGAAGCGCGCCGACGCCGTGCGAAATGGAATTGGCTATCTCCTCGCCCAGCGTGTACTCGCGCACGTTGCGCTTCCTGTTCGCCTCGTTCGCCGAGGTCTCCGCAGGCTCGTGGCGATGAGCCCGAGCCTTGCGCAGGTCGCGCGGCTTGAACTGCGACGGGGTCCAGGCATGGGAAGAGGCAGGTGTTGCAGGGTTTTCGCCGACGCCGGAAGGCATATCCGGCGATGCGGGGTATGTCGTTTCAGTATCCATAGGCACCAGTTATACCATACGGACGGCATAACGGCTCCCGTATGCTGCGCACCTGTAGCGATGCGGCTGCGCAGCGGAAGCCAGCGTCTTGCAAGCGGCGTTATACTAGCAAATGGAACACCTGGCGTCAGACGCCGCAGGACCTCGAAATCAAGGAGCGCACATGCAATACGACGAGCTGAAAGAACGCATTAAGCAGGCCATGAAGGCACACGACAAGGTACGTCTGTCCATCCTTCGCCAGGTGCACGGCGAAATCAAGAATATCGAGGTGAACGAGCGCCGCGAGATCACGGAGCAAGACGTCGACGACATGACGAAACGCGTCATCAAGCAAACCAAGGAAACGTTGGAAGGCTCCATCAAGGCCGGCAACGACCAGGAGCGCACCGACACGCTGACCGCTCAGGTGAAGATGCTCGAGGAGCTGCTGCCGCAGCAGCTGGCCGGCGAACAGCTTTCGGCGCTTATCGACACCGTGCTGTCCGAAACGGGCGCGACCGCGAAGAAGGAGATGGGGCGCGTCATGGGCGAGCTCACCAAGCGTACCGGCGGCAACTTCGATAAAGCCGCGGCCGCGAAGGAGCTGCAGGGCAAGCTGGCCTAGCAAAGCGCGATAAGCGAACAGGAAAGCGCCGCCCGCAATGCAGACGGCGAAAACGAACGGGGTCGAAGGCGCACACCGCCTTCGGCCCCGTTCGCGCATCACAGCTTCGAACCCGTCCCGCATTGCGAATTCGCAGCGTTCGATCGCCCTCCGCGGCCACATCAGCCACGCCAGCTCCGTATCACGGCTCAAGGACGGCCGCCTTCTCGACAACAGCCAGCTCCGCAGCAGCCTCGATCGAAACACTTGGCGGCCTTCTACGGCCACCCCCAGCCCAGCATCACGGCTTAGGGACGCTCGAACGCCTTCTCAGCGACTCCTGCCCCGCAGCAGCCCTGCACCCGAAATGCTCTCGGCGGCCCTCTCGGCCGCAACCGGCCCCAAACCCCTATTCGAAATGCTCGGCGGCCTTCTCAAGCTGCTCGATGATGTTGATGCTCTGCGGACACATGGCCTCGCAGGCACAGCATTGGATGCAGTCGCCCGCACGCCCCGGTGCCGCCTGCCAGCTATACTGCTGCTTGGCGAACTCGGTGTTCTCCGTTTGGACCTCCAGGTTCAGCAGGTTCATGATCTCGGGGATGGCAACCTGCTGCGGGCAGTCCTTCACGCAGTAACGGCAATTGGTGCACGGCACCGTGGGTATAGCCGCCAGCACCTCGCGCGCCGCATCCAGCGCCTTCTGCTCCTTTGGGGAGAACACACCGCCGTGCTCGTGCCATTCGGCGATGTTCTGCCTCATCTGGTCGGGCGTGGACATGCCGGAAAGCACGGTGAGAACGCCGGGCTGGTTATAGCAGAAACGATATGCCCAGGACGCCTGGCTCAAATCCGGGCGCGCCTCCAGCAACGGCGCCGCAACGGCAGCCGGCAAGTCGGCCAAACGGCCGCCGCGCGCGGGCTCCATGACCACCACCGGCTTGTCATGCTTGCGAGCAACCTCCATATTGCGGCGCGATTGCACCACGGGGCTTTCCCAATCCAGATAGTTCACCTGCAACTGAATGAAGTCCACCTCGGGATGATCGCTGAGCAGCTGATCGAGCGTCTCCGCGCCGTCGTGCATGCTGAAGCCCACGTTGCGGATCTTGCCTGCCGCCTTCATCTCCTGCGCCCATTCCCACATACCGAAGTCGTCGAACTTCTTCGTACGCTCGCCGCCAACGTTGTGCAGCAGGTAATAATCCACGTAGTCGGTGCCCAACCGTTCAAGGGACGTGTCCAGGCACGCCTTGGCGGTTTCGGCATCGGGCAACGCCCAAGCAAGGCACTTCGTGGCAATGGTGAAGCTTTCACGCGGATAGCGCTCAACCAGCGCCTCGCGCAACGCCACCTCGGAATGCCCGTTATGGTAAACGAAAGCGGTATCGAAATACGTGCCGCCGGCGCCCATGAATAGGTCGACCATCTCCTTGACCTGCTCGATGTCGATGGCGGTGACGTCCTTGGGGTCGGTAAGCGGAAAGCGCATGCAGCCGAAGCCCAGCTTCGGCACGGTGTTGTTCTCTACAGTCATCGAATGCTCCTCTCGTCTCATTCGATGGTAAAGGCTGGAGCGCACTTCAGGTCAAAGGCAGCTTCGAACGGCGACGAAAATCACCTCTCGCGCAAAAAAAGCGCCGTAAATCGCGAGCTTCGGACCAAGCGTCACGGGCCACGACGGCTATCGCCGCAGCCGCAAAGGGCTACTTGTCTCGCACCTCATCCGCATCCCACACCAACGTGGTTATGCTATGCCCCGCCGCCTTGCACTCCGCCGTGAACACCCCTTCCGATACCAGGAACTTTCGCGGCCTGGCGTGACGATTCAGCACGACCAGCGCACGCGACCCATCGGGGCGTAGGAAGCCCACCGTCTCCAGATCGTCGGTATAACGCGAGGTCAGGAAACGACGGGAGCCTACCGGCGCAAAACGCGAGAAGTGCGCCATATAGAAGAACGATCGATTTGCCACCAACTCGCGCTTGTCACGATCGTACATCAACGGCGCTTCGCAAAAGTTGCGGGCATGGTTCGGCCCGCCCTTCTCATTGAGCAGCAGATTCCAATCAATGAATCCGGCAGCGCCTGCGTTCAGACTGCCTATGACGGCATGCGCATACTGCTCGGCTTTGCGTTCCTGCGTGGCTTTGCGATCCTCGCCACGCGTATATTCCACGCAGCCCTCGGTGAACAGCAGCTCCTTGTCGGGCCAGCGTCGCGCAACTTCGTCCACCTGCTCGAAATGATCGCCCGCATACCAATGAAACGCCACGCCTGCAAAAGCATCGGAGGCGACCGTGCCCTCGGCTCGCCAACCGGCGGCGGCAAGCGGAAGCTTCCCCGCCTGATTCACCGGCGCCCCGAAGGTGGACTGAACGCGCGACAATATCTTGTCGGTGTTGTGGTCCCAAGCGAACAGCTTCACATCGCCATGCCCTGACGCATCCAACGCCGGACGCAGATACGCCGCCGCAAATTGAGCTTCCTCTTCCGCGCTGAACAGGCACGAATCCCACGCCTGGCTTGCCATGGGCTCGTTTTGCACGCTCATGCGGCTTATGCGCACGCCCTCGCGCGCATACGCATCCACATACTTCGCCAGCACTTCTGCCCACGCCTCATACTGCGAACGACGCAGCTTTCCGCCCCCGTTCATGCGTCGATTGGTCTTCATGAACGCCGGCGGGCTCCAAGGGCTTGCGAACAACTGCAACTGCGGGTTCACCGCAAGCCCGCACTTGATGAACGGAAGCAGCAGCTGCCTGTCGCGGCTAATAGTGAACGACCGCAAGCTGGAATCGAAGGGCCTGACATACGAGTAGTTGCTCAATGCGAAATCACAGCTTTGGATATGCGTGCGGCATAAGCTGTACGCATTCCCACCAGCAGCCGGATCGCCATCTTTCGCCCCTCCGAAGCACAGCAGCAGAAAACGATCTTGCAGCTCGGGAGGCATCAAGGCGAACACGTTAGCCGCCGCCTCCGTGAACGCGCCGCCGAACCCCGAGATACGCTGATATGCCACATCAGGGCGGCAAGTGATCAAATTGAGCTCGGCATTGGGATTACGCGTGAACTTCAGCTCGTCCTGAGACAGCGTATTGTTCGCATCTGTGACATAGCGCTTCATGGTGGCTACTCTTCGGGTTCCAAGGCGCCCGCCAGCACCTGCATACGGGACTCGACTTCCTCGATGATCCTACTGCAATCCTTCAGTTCACTGCTTGCATCGATGCCCTGCACTTCGCTGACGGCTTTGTATTTCAAATCGTGCTCCAGGCTTGCCCAGAAATCCATCGCCAGCGTTCTCAGCTGAATCTCCACGGGAATGGATTCCTTCTTATCCATGAAGAACACGGGGATGCGGGCGATGACATGAAGGCTGCGATACCCGTTCGGCTTCGGCGAGGCGATATAGTCCTTCACCTTCACGATCTCAAGATCGTCTTGACGGTTAAGCAGCTCGAACAAACTGTATACATCCTGGATATAGGGACAGATAACGCGGATGCCGGCAATGTCGAGGATATAGCGCTCCATGTTCTCAAGCGTTGCCTCATACCCGTAACGCCCGATCTTCTCGTAGATGCTCGCGGGCGTTTTCAAGCGGCTTTCAATATGATGGATAGGGTTGCGATGCTTCTTCAGGTTCAAATCCTGGTCCAGAATCTCCAGGCGAACCTGCATCTCCCTCATGGCAGCCCGGTACTTCTGCATGATCGACTGGGTCTCCACGCTAGCCTGATGCAGCTTTTCCATGCTCTCGGAGGTCATATACAGATTCCCATTCATATCGAACGCCGAAAGATCGGGCACGTTCGGGATGGGCAATTGCTTTGCGGCATCATCCTCCACGGTACGGCCCTGCAACCTTTCCGCGGTTTTAAAGTCGGGTTCACCGGTCGCGCTCATGAGCTTGCTCCTTCTCCGCACCCCATCGATGCGGTATATCTACCATTCACGCAGTTCACGCTTTTAAAATATGCGCCGCAGGCCAAGGGGCTTGCGGCGCATGCTATCGATTGAAACTATGGTAGCGCACGGAAGGCAAGGTTTACAGAGCGGCAAGGGCTTTCTTACCGTTCCGTTACCACGGCCAGTTCCCCCATCCCGTCGATCGCGCTTAATCGCGCAAATCGGCCTTCACCTGCTCCCACAAGCGGTTTTGCTCCTCGCAGGTCATATCCTCAAGGCGTACGCCCTGTTCAAACGCCGACTGCTCCATGGCAGACCAACGTGTCCGGAACTTGCGGCAGCTAGCACGCAACGCGTTCTCGGCGTTCACGCCCATGCGACGGGCGACGTTCACCATGCTGAACAGCACATCGCCCAGCTCCTCCTCCACATGAGCGATGGCCTCGAGGTCGCCTTCGACCTTGCCGTTAGCTGCCTTCGGAGCT
Source organism: uncultured Senegalimassilia sp. (assembly GCA_937925385.1). Lineage (GTDB taxonomy): Bacteria > Actinomycetota > Coriobacteriia > Coriobacteriales > Eggerthellaceae > Senegalimassilia. The sequence continues at coordinate 2,251 of CALEWN010000024.1, read as the reverse complement.
TGGTCATATGTCTCATCGAGCTCGACGATTTCGCCTCGAACCTGGTCCCACACATCTTCGAGCGTATCCCACTCGAATCCGGCCGCAGCGGCCTTGCGTGAGATCTTCTGCGCCTGCATAAGGGCGGGGAAGCTTACCGGCACGCCGTCCAGCAACCCCGCGGGCAGCTCGTCTCCGCTTTCTTCACCAGCCTGATCCGCCGCCTGCTTTTCCTGGAGCTTCACCTTGTCCCACAGGCTCAACACCTCAGAGGCGCCGGCCGCCGCCTCGTCCCCGAACACATGAGGGTGACGTCTGACCATCTTCGCGTCCACGTCCGCTGCAACGTCCTCGATATCGAATTCGCCCGCATCGGCCGCTATCTGACTTTGCAGCACCACCTGCAACAGGACATCGCCCAGCTCCTCGCGCATATGGGAAACGTCACCCATCTCGATGGCATCGACCGCTTCATACGCCTCTTCGATCATGTTGTGAGCGATAGACGAATGCGTCTGCTCACGGTCCCATGGGCAGCCGTCTGGCGCGCGCAACGCCGAAATCGTTGCCACGAACTGGTCGAACGCGGGGTGCTGTTCAGGATGCGCCGCCCGCTCAAGCGCATTCTCATGTTGCGATGCCGACATACCATGCTCCTTCGTCGAGTTCGATTTGTTGAAGAGTATACCCTTCAAAACGGCGAGACCACAGCAGCCCCCAGGGCGCTTTTCGCCCATCTTCCATCGCCTGTCATCTTTAATGAGACAGCACTGCCGCAGCGCGAGGAGCCAAGAGCATATCACGGCAGCAAAAACAATTCAGAGGCCGTCCCGTATTGCCGGTAGCAAAACCAAAGGCGCACGTCTTATCCTCGATTCGGCCATCATTACTCCAAAGCAAACTGCGCAATCGCCGGAGAGCACGATCTGGCCTTCCCCACCTGCCTGTTAACCGCCTCTCTACCTGTCATGCCGCCTGGTTACCGGCCTATTTTGCCTGCTTACCCGCTCTTTCACCCGCCGCCATCTCATGAGGTCTTGCCGCCCTTACGCACGCTGCCGAGCCGCCGTCCCATCACGCCCTGCTGCAGGTTCCGCGCACATGCTGCGCATCGTTGCGGGTATCGGGTATCATTGACCCCAAGCAACACCGAACAGGAAGAACGACCCATGATCATCAACGTCAGCACCATAGACGACCCCCGCCTTGACGCATACGCGCGCCTGACGGAGGTGCAATTGCGAAACAAGCTCGAACCCGAGAAGGGCATGTTCATCGCCGAGTCATCGAAGGTCATCGAACGCGCAGTCGCAGGCGGCATGCAACCGCTGTCGCTGCTGATGGAGGAGAAGTTCCTTCCCGGCATGGAGCCCGTCATCGAGCAAATCAAGCAACGATACCCGGATTTCGATCTTCCGGTGTTCATACTCCCGCATGGCGAGCTCAAGCAGCTGACCGGCTTTGAACTCACCCGCGGTGCGCTCGGGGCCTTCCAACGCCCCATCGCCGCAAGCGTAGAAGAAGTATGCCGCGATGCCCGAAGAGTAGCCGTGCTCGAAGACATCACGAACCACACTAATGTCGGAGCCATCTTCCGCAGCGCAGCCGCGCTCGGAATAGATGCAGTGCTCGTCACGCAAGCCTGTTACGACCCGCTATATCGTCGAGCGGTACGCGTTTCCATGGGAACCGTGTTCCAAGTTCCTTGGGCCCGTATCGGCGCCGACTCGGGGGCTACGGGAGCAGGCTCATGGGCACATGACGGGATCCCTCTTCTGCACAGCCTTGGATTCAAGACCGCTGCGTTAGCGCTGTCAGATGATTCAATCGCCATCGACGACCCACAACTTGCCAGCGAAGAACGCCTTGCCCTGGTACTAGGAACCGAAGGCGACGGCTTAGCAGCAAGCACCATTGCACATTGCGACTACACCGTACGTATCCCCATGGCGCATGGAGTCGATAGCCTCAACGTTGCGGCAGCAAGCGCTGTTGCCTTCTGGGAACTGCGCGCAAGGTAAAAAACCGGTCACTCGCCAATACGAAAATACTCGCAAGCGTTTTTTGAAGCCTGCGCTCCACGTATTGCGCCCTTAACAGCCTTTCGGCGAATACGCCCCATACAGGAAAATTGGCCGTAGCGAATATTCGCATACGGCCAATCATAAATCTGTTGAGAGCATTGAGGCTATTTTACAACCAACACAGGAACCTTAGCTCCAGCAAGCACCTTGTGGCTAACGCTGCCCGTATATTCCTTCAAACCGGAAAT
>CALEWN010000023.1 GCA_937925385.1 uncultured Senegalimassilia sp. | reverse complement strand
TTTGACAAAAATAAGTGTATATCGATGTGAAGTAATTCGTATGCTCTGAAAATCAACTTAATATTGTGACAGAGCCTCTCGTTTCAAACGGCAGAGCAAGGAACTCTGCCGCCGCCCAGTCTCCTATAACCGAACCATCGCTTATAACCACATAGCGGTCTGCGATGCCGTCAAGCCACCACAGGCGATGCTCGGAGATAAGCACGGTCTTCCCCTGACTCTTCAGAAGCGCAACCGTGCGCGCAAGATTCCGCATCGCATGTACATCGAGCGACGCGGTCGGCTCATCAAGCACGAAGATGTCAGGATGCACCGCATAGGCCGATGCCAGGATAACCGACTGCTTCTGCCCGCCGGAAAGCGCCTCGGTGCCGCGCCCGAGCAGGCCCTCGATACCGAGCGTTGCCGCTGCCTGCGCCACACGTTCGACCATTTCCTCGCGATCGATTCCGAAGTTCTCGCATCCGAAGGCGATTTCCGAGGTCACGTCGAGATTGACGAACTGGCTACGCGGGTTCTGGAACACCGACCCGACATGCGCGGAAAGCTCGCCCATCGTCCATGCGGAAACGGGTTTTCCCGCAACAAGCACCTCACCTTGAAGGTCCCCTTCGTACATAAGAGGGATAAGCGCATTAACGAGGCGCGTAAGCGTTGTCTTGCCACATCCTGACTGCCCGGTCACAACAACGCATTGACCGCGAGGGATCTTCAGCGAAACGTCACGAAGCGATGGATGGGAAGCGCCTTTGTAGCAAAACGTGCATCCATCGAGCTCGATAGCATAGGGCGAAGCCTTCGCCGCGACGGCATCTTCCATCATCAGAGCACCCCCGCTCTAAAGCAAACGGAAAGTGTAAGGAGCACCATCGCAGCGATGAGACACGCAACATCGATAGCGCGCACCCTTAAGTGGTAATACGAGGTGCGGTGCGCACTCGCCCCCACGCCGCGGACGACGACCGCGTTCCCCAACTCGTCGGCGATCTGGCCCAAACGCGCGATCACGGGCACAAGGAAATGTTCGGCGGTCTTCGCGGGATGGCGCACGACCGACCTCGGCGTGAGCGCGATACCGCGCGTCTTCATAGCATCGGCGACAGCGGAGAATTCGCGTCCCATGGTGGGAAGGAAACGAAACGCCACGCACACGCCAACCGACACGTTCGCGGGAACGCGCATCGCCTGCAGTGCGCAAGCGAGCTCGCCGAGACGCGTGGTTGCGATCATGTTGAAAGCGAACATGAAGGCGGGCAAAACATGGCGGTACATGAGAAGCGACGCCGCAAAGGGCGAAAGCAGGGTGTTCCCGCTCGCCACGAACAGCTGCGCCGTCACGGCGAACAGCGCATAGAAGGCAAGCCAGCGCACAATCGCGGAGAAGCGACGGCAATACGCCATCACGACAACGGTAAGCGCCAAAACGCCCATCTCGGCGAACAGGCTTTGCGCAAGCGCCATCTGCACGTTGATCGCCACCAGAACCGCAAGCGACGTACGCGGGTCAAGATGGCGCGGTGCAGCGTTGGCAGACGTCGAAGGCTGCGTCTGCACTACCGCGTTCAAGGGCAAAGGCGCGCCCATCGAAAGAGCCATGCGATTACCGTCCTTCTTCCTACTAGTTAGCTATATATAACTCTTTACGGTAAAATACCGTTCAATAAGGCAATGCGAAAGACGGAACGGGAAGATGGAAAACTACGCCGAAAAGAATTCAAGTTCTGCCGAAAAATCAAACAGAAGCTACGCCGCAGGACAGGGAAACCCACTTTACGACATGTTCGTCACACAGCTTTCGCAGCTGCACACCGTATGCGCGAAGGAAGCGCTCGCGCGCGGATTCGGACGGGCCGACCTGGTGCGAAGCGTCGGCGAGACATGGTTCGTCGACCCCCAATACGGCAGGGGCTCCTACTGGTTCTATCTCATGGACGATGACACCATCGTCGTGTCGATGGACATCACGTACAGACGCGCCGTGGAATCGGCTATGGAAACTGTTCCCTATCTGGGATTCGGCCTCTATGAACATGCGATGCCCATGTATTGCTCGCCCGAGTGCGCCGCATCCAACTGCATGCTCATGGGACATGACTGGGATGGCGGCCCCTACATAAGCTCGTTCGAGCCCGACAAGCGGCTGTCATCGGCGTCGATCACCATAGCCCCCGAAGCGATACACCGCTATGCGGATGCCTTGCGCTGCGATGAGAAGAAACTGCACCGCGCCATCGGACGGCTCACCACGTCGGAGGGCGTGCCCGGCTTGCCCTCGGCGCTTCGAGGGCTCGACATCACCTACCCCGCCGCATCGGTCGCCGATTCGTATTATCACGCCAAGGTGATTGAATGCTTCGCGCTGCTGGCAAGCAGCATTCCCGAAAGGGTCGCGTCAGCCGATGCCGCGAACATAAGCGACAGGGACTGCGTCGAGTGCCTCTGCTCCTACATCGACGACAACTTATCATCCGATCTCAGCACGAAAACGTTGTGCGACATCGCCCATGTAAGCGAGGGGAAGATGATATCGGCGTTTCGCAATGTGCAGGGGGACACCCCGCAAAGCTATATCCGTGCACGGCGCCTGGAGCACGGACGACGCCTTCTCCTTGATGAAAGCCGCAAAATCAGCGAAATCGCCAAAAGCGCGGGCTACCGCAACCAGGGAGCGTTCGCTGACGCGTTCAAGCGTGCCTACGGCACGACGCCACGTGCCTATCGCAAAAGACTACGAATCGAATAGGAATAGCATCAAGCGATGGCCACTCGCCGATTCGTTAACCCAAACGGCGCGACTTCGTCTCGGGGCCGATCGCCAGTGTGACGGCGGCCGCCACCAGCGCGATGGCCACGATGCCGAAATAGATGACGTTGGGCTGCAGGTTCGCCAAGATCCACGTGACGGCGAACGGCATGACCACGTTGACGGCCTTGCCGGCGCCCTGCGAGATGCCCGCGCCGCGGAAACGGTACCTGGTGGAGAACAGCTCGCCCACGTACACGCTGATCACCGACGCGTTCAGAACGTAAAAGCCGATGGTCATCAAGAAGCCCAGCACGGTGATGAGCGCCGTCGAGCCGGCGTTGAGCGCCATGGCGTAGGCGAACGCGAACACCGCCACCCAGATGAACGCGCCGGAAACCTCGACGCGGCGGCCGAGCTTCTCGATGAGCAGCGCGCCGATGAGCGCGCCGAGCGGCGCCGCGAGCATGGTGATGGTGGTGGACAGCAGATCGGAAGAG
>CALEWN010000022.1 GCA_937925385.1 uncultured Senegalimassilia sp. | reverse complement strand
TATTCGTACGATCAGATGATCAACCAGTGCCAAAAGGCAGGCGCCGTCGGCGTTATCGTCATGGACGACCGCTACGACGAGCCCGGCCAGGGTCAGCTATCCGGTGACGGCTGGTTATCCTCCGACCCGACCATCCCCGTGGTGCAAGTGGGTTATCAGCAGGGCGAGGCGTTGCGCGATGCTGTCGTCAAGACCATCACCATCAAGCAAGGCCTTACCACTGGCGGCGACACAACTCCCACCAAGTCCTACTACGCCATGTCCAGCTATTCCAGCTGGGGCGTTACCCCCGACCTGAAGCTCAAGCCTGAGATTGCGGCGCCCGGCGGCAACGTGTACTCCAGCGTGCTGAACAACAAGTATGCGTACTACAGCGGCACGTCCATGGCGACGCCGCAGATCACGGGCATCGCGGCGCTCGTTCACGAGTACGTCGACTCCAGCGACAAATTCGCCAACCTCTCCGAAACCGCGAAGGCGCAGGCGGTCACGCAGCTGCTCATGTCCACGGCAACGCCTATGGTGGACCCGCGCGACGACTCCAGCTACTACACGCCCCGTCAGCAGGGCGCCGGCGTCGCCAACGCCGTGGCTGCAACCACCACCGACGTGTACGCGACGGTCGATGGTGCGACCGATGCGTCCCGCCCCAAGGCTGACCTGGGCGAATCCGCCAACGGCCAGTGGAGCTTCACCATCACGCTGCATAACGTGGGCGATCAGGTGCGTTCCTTCACGCCCGATACCGCCGCGCTCTCCGATACCGTGGCAAACGGCCTGTTCCAACAGCAGATGAGGAACTGGGCCGGCCAGGGTATCGACGTCGGCTACTCCGGCGACGCCTATGATTCCGGATCGGGCAAGGTCACGGTGCCCGCGGGCGGTATCGCCAACCTCACCGTGTCCGTGAGCTGCGGGAGCGAATTCGCCGCATTCGCCAGCGAAAACACCCCCAACGGCACGTTCGTGGACGGCTTCGCCATGCTGAAATCCGCCGATGACGGCGTCGACCTGTCCGTGCCCTTCATGGGCTTCTACGGCGATTGGTCGAAGGCGAGCGTGTTCGACGCCGCGCAGGACGGCGACTACCACTTCATCGGCACGAAGATGATCGACGCCACCCATGGCTCCGACCTGGGTGTGAACCCGTTCGCGGAGGGTGATGCCAAGAAGTTCGATTCCGACCGCATCGTCGTATCGAACTCCGGCTTCTCCGATGCGCCCACCACGCTGACCACCTCCACCAGCCTGCTGCGCAACGTGAACAACCTCACGTACTCCATGACCGGCCCCGACGGCGCCGATGAGGGCGAGGCCAGCTACGATTACGTGCGTAAAACCTATTACAGCGCCGCGTACAAGACGTGGGTTACGGCGGAGAGCGTTTTGGGCGGCAACGCGGCCGTGTTCTATCCGAGCAGCGACCCCGATGCGAAGGAGGGCGTCTACACGCTTAAGGAGACGGCGACCACCGCCGGTCCCACGCCCGAGCAGCAGTCGCAGGAGTTCAAAGTCCATTACGACACCACCGCGCCCGAGATCACCGACATCTCGTACGACGACAACAACGGCGACCCGGTGCTGAACATCACGGCGAAGGACAATACCTTCGTGGCGGCGATCGACCTGGTGGCGCCCGATGTCAACGGCATCACGCCGTACAACCGCTTCTATCGCGCGCTGGTGACCGGCGACCCGGTTTCGCAGGATGCCGATGGCAATAGCGTGTATCAGGTGCAGGTGAAGGTCTCCGACGTGAAGGCCGCGTGGGGCGACAGGTACGGCGACAAGGCGATCGCCAACACGGTGCGCGCCTATGCATGGGACTACGGCAAGCTGGTCAGCCAGGCCGAGGCCGCCGTGGTGAACCCCGTCGCCGCAACCAGCGTGAAGCTTTCCGCCGAAAGCGCCGTGGTGGCTCCGGGTCAGACGCTGCCGCTTTCCGCGACGCTGGCGCCGGCCGACACCACCGACACCCAGCTGGTATGGACCAGCAGCAACGAGGACGTGGCGAAGGTGTCCGCCGACGGCGCGCTGACCGGCGTCGCCGAGGGTGAGGCGACCATCACCGTTTCCGTGAAAAACAACCCGGCGCTCACCGACACCATGAAGGTGCGCGTGGCGAACGTTTCCGCAGATCAGGGCATCGTCCTTTCCAGCGATACGCTGCGTTCCACGAAGGACGGCGATGCAGTCCAGCTTTCCGCGCTGCTTTCCGACGACATGCAAGGCGGCACCGTCACCTGGGAAACCTCTGACGACCAGGTGTTCACCGTTTCCGCCGCAGAAGGCTCCGCGACCACCGCGAACATCCAGGGCGGCTACCAGGTGGGCGACGCCACGCTGACCGCCACCGTCGTGAAGGACGGCGTCACGAAGACCGCCACGGCGACCATCCAGAACCGCACTGCCGACTACGACGATTTCGTCATCGACGAGAACCACGTGCTGCACGGCTATACGGGCAATCAAACCACCATCGTCATCCCCAACGACGTGACCGAGATCGGCGAAGCCGCGTTCGAAGGCGATATGCAGCTCACGCATGTGGGGATTCCCGCCAGCGTGCAGAAGATCGGCGAGCGCGCGTTCGCCTGCATCACGCAAACCACTGCTAACAGCTGGTCGAAGATCGGCAACGCCAAGCAGTTCAGCTTCGAGGACACCGAGGCGCACCCCAGCCAGCTGCGCGAAATCGCGTCGCGCGCGTTCGCGGATGGCGGCGCTTCCGGCGATCTGGTGCTGCCCGAGGGCCTGACTTCCATCGGCGAATCGGCGTTCCAGGGCAGCCTGGGCCTGACCGGCGTGCACCTGCCCGACAGCTTGCGCTCCATCCCGAGCAGCGCGTTCCGCCAATGCGGCCTGTATTATGCGGAGATGTCCGACAACGTCGAGTCCATCGGCGCGAACGCGTTCGCCAGCAACCTGTTCCTCACGCAGATCAAGCTGACGAATACGACGGAGGGTGCGACCGCCAACGGCCTGCCCAGCCATCTGACCGAGCTTGCCGACGGCGCGTTCTCCAGCACCTATATCGGCGCTGAGGGCGCAAGCGATCTGGTGGTTCCCGGCACGGTGAAGCGCCTGGGCCAGGGCGTGTTCTCGGGCGATCGCTTCATCACGTCCGTGACGCTGGGCGAGGGCGTGGAGTCTATCGGCTACGGCTGCTTCGCCGGCTGCCTGGGCCTGACAAGCTTCACCATGCCCGATAGCGTCACAAGCGTCGAGGATCAGCTGTTCCAGGATTGCGAGAACCTCAAGGAGGTCACCATCGGCCGCAACCTGGCATCGGGCGATCTGGCCGGCTCGTTCTCGTGGTGCTTCAGCCTGGAGAAGGTCAACGTGCCCGATGACGCGGCGAACTACGCGACGCTCGACGGCGTGGTGTACAGCAAGGACATGGGCAGCCTGGTGTATTGCCCCACGGCGAAGAAGGGCACGCTTAAGATTCCCGAGGGCGTGACCTCTATCAGCTACGACGCGTTCGAGAGCTCTTCGCTTGACAACGTGGTGTTCCCGAACAGTCTGCAGACCATCGAGACGAACGGCTTCGCCAAACAGCTCAACGTGGTGGATCTGGGCAGCAACGTGAAGGATATCCAGTCCGACGCGTTCCGCCAGCACTTCTATGCCTACGACGAGGGCAACAAGGGCTACACGCCGGCGCACTTGATCGTGCGCGGCGGGCAAAACGGCAGCTATGCCGACACGAAGTACGCTTCCAACCAGCAGACGGCCTACTTCGGAGAGGGCATGACCAGCCTGAAGTTCGACCAGACCGGTGCGCCTGGCGTGCTGGTGGTTCCCGGTTCGCTGGCCTCGCTCGATCTGTCCGGCAACGCTGCCAGCCCTGCGGGCGTCACCGTGTACGCCCCGGCTGGCACGAACGGCTACAACGTGGCGAAGGCGGCGCTCGAGGCCATCGGTGCCGACCCGGCCAAGCAGCTCAAGGAGTACAGCCCGCTCACGGCGACGCTCAAGCTCGGCGGCATTCCCGAGGATGGCGTGCATCCGCTGGTGGCTGAGGCGAACGGCGGCGTTGAGGGTGCGAAGGAATATCGCTTCGTGCAGCAGAACGCCGACGGCAGCGAGGCGGTGCTGCAGGATTGGTCGAGCGCTTCGGCTGTCAACTGGAAGGCCCCGGCCGATGGCTCCACGGTGCGCGCCGAGGTGCGCGATGCTACGTACCTGACGGCCGATGCCGGTACGTACGGCGTTGCGGCGCCGGTCATCACCGCCGATCTGGACGCGACGCCGGTGACGGTGCAGCCGGGCGGCGCGATGCCGACGTTCGCCATCGCAGCCACGGCGGAGAAGGGCTCGACGCTTTCCGTGCAGTGGTACGTTGACGGTGTTGCGGTCGAGGGCGCGACGGATGCGAGCTTCGCGCCTTCGCTTTCCGCCGGTTCGCATACGGTCTATGCGGTGGTCACGGCCACGGCGGGAGGCTTGTCGGCCATGACGAAGAGCCAGGTGGCGACGGTGAACGTGCTGTCCGCGGCGCAGGCTCCCGTTATCACGGCCGACCTTGATCCGCAGGTTTCGCTGAACCTGGGCGATGCGTGCACGCTGAAGGTGGAGGCCTCCTCGTCCGATAACGGCACGCTGAGCTACCAGTGGTATCGCGACGGCAAGGCCATCGCGGGCGCGACCGGGCCGGCGCTTTCCGTAAGCGGCGACGCGATCGGCTCGCATACCTATTATGTAGTGGTGTCGAACACCGTGAACGGCTCCGTGGCAACGGCGCAAAGCGCGACGTCCCAGGTCACGGTCGTGAACCCGAACGCAGCCGACACGAGCGCCCTTTCCGCGCTCATCGAGCGGGCCGAAGCTCTGAACGAGTCGCAGTACACGGCAGAGACCTGGGCGCCTTTTGCGGCAGCGTTGACCCAGGCGCGTGGCGTGCTGGCCAACGGCTCGGCCACGCAGGAGGAGGTGGACGCTGCGCAGTCCGCCCTGCAGCAGGCCATGGACGCGCTGGCGAAGAAAACGGCGGGCGAATACGACCGTGCGCATCTGGCCGACGGCGTCTATGACATCTCCGTGAGCTTCCGCAACGCCTCGAACGTGAGCAGCGAGTCCATGATGGGCGCGGTGGTCGACAAGGCTTCGGGCAAGCTGGTGGTGAAAGACGGCAAATACACGGTGCAGTTCGACGTCCATTCCATGAGCGTCATGGGGGCTGCGGCCGATTTGGTCGGCATGAAGTACTATCCGGATGGATATGTAGAAAACGGCGTGGGCATGTTCCAGGGCAATACGGTCGATTGCGAGACGTCCGGGACCTATACGGGCGCCGACGGCGCCGAGCACGCGCAGACCTACTACGTGCCCGTGTCCGAAACGGCGATTGCCGATGGCTACATCTGCATGTACGCCCAATCGACGTACATGGATGCCCAGGTGGTGCTCGGCCTTGACTGGGCGGCGTTCGACGAGCAGTACGGCGATCACGAGGTCGTGTCCAAGGATGCGCTGAACGCGCAGCTGGCGGAAGCGGCCAAGGCGACGACCTCCGATACGCTAGAGTACACGCAGCTCAACCGGGCGATAGAAGCCGCGCAGGCTCT
>CALEWN010000021.1 GCA_937925385.1 uncultured Senegalimassilia sp. | reverse complement strand
CGTCACGCACCGTGCACTGCAACATGCAGTTACACAGGCAATGCTCGTTGTGGTAGGTGAACGCCGTGCGCTCCTCAGGCGCCGCTGTTGCCTGCGCAGGCGCCAGCCAGCCCTGCGTGGTGGCCATACCGCCCACAGCAGCAAGTGCGCCGCTGGCAGCACCTAGCCCGAGGAAGCTACGACGATTAAGCACCGCACGCATCCTTTTGCTACCTTCCATATCCTCTCCTTCGTTCCGCATATCCCGTTTTCCCAGGTAAAAGGGATATAATTACGATGACCGATTTATACCGGACCCGTTTCGCACCTGCATTATGGAGGGTATGGAAACCTCGTTCACTGCCCAGCTTCGCGATATGGTGCTTAGGCAACGAACGCAAGAAACCGGGGTATAATCGACACATTTCGAACGAAGGGGATTTCGCCACACGTGCATTTTTCTGTGGCGAAACGCATGGGCGCAGCCAAGGTACGGGGGGGAGACCATGACCGAAAGCAAAACAGATTTGCGCGTCGTGCGCACGCGCAAACTCATACGCGAAGCGTTCATGGATATGGTGGACGAAGTGGGCGTGGCGAGAATCACGGTGAAGGATTTAACCGAGCGCGCCGGCATCAACCGCAAGACGTTCTATCTGCACTTCGAATCTATCGAAGCGCTGTACGACAGCGTGATGAATGAAGTTATGAACGATTTTTTCGATAATTACGAAACCACTGCCGACCAGCCAAAAGACCTTGACGGCCATGCGCAGCGTTTCTTTTTGTTCCTTGTCGAACAAACTCCTACCATTGAGAAGCTTATCTGTTCGCCCGGACCCTACGACTTTGGCAACCATATCTATCGTGAGCAGATGATGCGCTATAAGTCCGCTGGGCAGGATCCTTTTGCATGGATGGACACCGACGCTGAGGAGCTGGTGCTGAACTTTATCCGCACCACGGCGCTGGACTTTTACCGCGAATGGGTGCGTCGCGGCAAACGCGTCGACCCGAAAGAAGCGGCGCCGCTGCTCGGCGCCATCACCTGCCATGGCGCCGCCCCGCTCATGCGCTAGTGTGGGGCCTCGGGCCGAGGCCCCACACCATGACGGCTTCTTTACAGCTGCGCGAACGCCTGCCCAAAGTCGGCGATCAAGTCTTCGGCATCCTCTAGGCCGGCGGAGAAGCGGATGAGGCCGTCGGTGATGCCCATCTCGGCGCGCACCTCGGGCGAGACGTTGTGGTGCGTCATGCTGGCCGGGTGCTGGATAAGGCTTGCCGGGTCGCCCAGGCTCACGGCAATGTGCGACAGCTGCAGCGCGTTGAGCAACCGCTTCCCCGCCTCGAAACTGGACATGCCGTTGACGTCGTCGGCAAGCTCGAAGGACAGGATTCCCGTTCCCAGGCCGTTCATTTGGGTTTTCACCAGCTCGTGATACGGCGAGCTTTCCAGGCCGGGGTACAGCACGCGCTTCACGCACGGCACGCCCTCCAGGTAGCGGGCCACCGCCAGCGCGTTGGCGCAGTGGCGCTCCACGCGCATCCCCAGCGTCTGCAGGCCGCGGATGATCAAAAACGCGTCGAACGGGCTGCAGATGGAGCCGCTCGTCTTCGTCACGCCGATGTTCTTGATCACCGCGATGTCCTCGGCGCTTCCGATGATCACGCCGGCGATCACGTCACCGTGGCCGTTAAGGTACTTCGTCACGGAATGCAGCACGATGTCGGCGCCGCACGCCAGCGGGCGCTGCACAGGCGCGGGCGCGAACGTGTTGTCCACCACCACGCGGATGCCCTCCCCCACCGTGCGCTTCACGCCGGCGATATCGGTCACCTTCATGAGCGGGTTCGTGGGCGTCTCGAAGTACACCATCTTCGTGTTCGGCTTGACGGCGGCGGCCACCGCGTCAAGGTCGGACGTGTCGACCGGCGTTACCTCGATGCCGAACTTCGGCATGACGTCGCGGATGACCACGTTCGTGCAGCCGTACACGCAATCGCCCACGATCACGTGGTCGCCGGCCTGCAAAAGCCCCAGCAGCACCGAGCTCACCGCGCCCATGCCGCTACCGGCGGCCACGCAATCCTCGCCGCCCTCGATGGCGGCCATCTTCAGCTCAAGCGTGCGCACGGTCGGGTTACCGCCGCGCGAGTACACGTAGCCCGGGGTCGCGCCGTCGAACTTCGCCATGCCGTCCTCCACGCTGTCGAAACAGAACGTGGAAGTCTGGTAAATCGGCGTCGCCAGCGCGCCAAACGCGGGGTCAGGCTCCTGACCAGCATGGATGGCGCGCGTCATGAAGCCAGCGTTTTCCAAATCGAATGCCATGATGAATGCTCCTTTGAGTGAATGTATAGGGAAGCGAACAGGGGACGGAGGTGCGTTCACGAAGAAACAATCGGAAACGCGATGAACCGTCGTGAACACACCTCCGTCCCCTGTTCGCGCGTGCGGCCGTTACAGGAACAGCGCCTCGAATGCGCGGGCGAAGCGCGCCTGCTCGGCCGCTCCTTGGCCTACGAACTCGCCGTCGTTGATGTAGCGCGCGAGCGCCTCCACGCCTGCGTCGTCGCGCAAAATGCCGATCTCGGGCAGCGTGCCCGGCATGCCCAGCGCGCGCATGAACCGTTGGATCCGAGCCGCCTCGTCGCCGTCGCCGTTGTACACTAGCTGCATGATCAGACCGATCGCCACCAGTTCGCCATGCAGATACCCGGCAGCGCGTTGCGCGTACAGCGTGCGCATGCCGTCGTAGAACTTGTGCGCCAACGCCGTCTGGTGAAACCCGCGCGTGAGCGCGCTCACGATCCCCGTAAGCGCAAGGTTCAGGTACACCACCCGCTCAAGCGCCGCGCCCGGCTGGCCCGCCGCCGCCTCTTCGCAAGCAGCCACCGCATAACGCTCAAGCTGCTCGTTGTTCACCAGCGCGTACTGGTAGGCGCACCAGCGCTGCACGTCCTGTTCGGCCTCGTCAAGCGTCTGGGCCCCGTGCGCCAGCTCAGGCACCTTCGCCATGGCGTCCAGCACGCCGGCGGCTATCAGACGCGGCGGCTGCGTGGCCATGACCTCAAGGTCCACCAACACCGCGTCGATCTCGCGCTCGTAGCGCCACGTGCCGCAAAACGACCCATCTTCGTGATACATCACGGAAAGCGGCGTGAACGCGGCGCAGGCGGCGATGCTCGTGGGCACCTGCGCCACCGGCCAGCCGCCCGTGGCGGCAACGGCTTTCGCCAGGTCCATCACGCGCCCGCCGCCTACGCCCACCACCGCGTCGCAGCCCGCCGCGCTCGCCGCATCCGTAAGCCGCCGCGCTGCCTCATACGATGTCGGGCAGTCGCAAACCTCCACGCAAAACGGCACGTTTGCGGACTCAAGCGACGCCGCCGCACGCTCACCTGCCACGCGCCAGCCATTCGGCCCGGCAACCACGAACGCCTTCTTCCCCAACCGCGCAACCTCGCAACCCAGCTGGTCAAGCGCGGTCGCACCCTGCAGATAACGCCCGGCACCCGTCTTGTACGCCGCGTCGATGAACTCCTCGTTCGCCATATTCGCCATTCCCATCACCCGCTAATCCATGGTCCAGTCGAGCATGCGGTTCTTGATCTTCTCGAAAATCTGCATGACCACCACCAGCACCAAGATCATGAACAGGAAGCCCGCCCACGTGTTGTCGTACAGGCCGAAGTCGGCGTTTTTCTTCACGAAGTAACCCATGCCATACTGCGCGCTGTACATCTCGGCGAACACGAGCACCAGAAACGAGCTGCGCAGCGACGTGACGAACCCCGACAGAATCGAGGGCATCGCCGCAGGTAGAATCACCTTCGTCAGCTTCTTTGGGCCGGTCAGGCACAGGGTTGCGGCGTTGTCCAGGTAGCGCTTGTCGATGGTCATGATGCCGGTGACCGTGGCGAACAGCGTGGCCCACACCGTGTTGTAGACGATTAAGAACATGGAGGCCGCCGTGAACGACGGCGCCAGATGCAGCGCGAACGGCGACAGCAAAATGGCCGGCACCACGCTAATGGCGTACACGATGGGGTACAGCGTGTCGCGCACGCGGCGGTTCATGCCCATGAGCACGCCGAACGCCAGCGCGATCACGGTTCCCAGCACCAAACTGGGCACCAAAAGGCTCATGGACGAGGCGAAGTTCAGCGGCATGACGTCCGCGTAGTCGGTGAACGCCTTCCAGATGCGCTCGGGCGTGGGAAACAGCACAGGGTCCAAAATCCCCGCATGCGTGATGCCCCAATACCCGCCGCACATGCCCGCGATCAGCACTGCGGTGATCCAGTATTTCCTGATGAATGCCGTAACGTGGCCCATACCGCTTCCTCAACCTCGCTTCTTCGTACTAGGGCGCATCCGCCCAGCGCCTCTCGCGCTTGTTCCCACGCGCCCGCTCGCGCACTCTG
The DNA here is from genome assembly GCA_937925385.1 of uncultured Senegalimassilia sp. Taxonomy (GTDB): domain Bacteria; phylum Actinomycetota; class Coriobacteriia; order Coriobacteriales; family Eggerthellaceae; genus Senegalimassilia. The sequence continues at coordinate 246 of CALEWN010000021.1, read as the reverse complement.
CAAGGTACCGCCCGCTCGAGCGGCGCCTTGCGGTCGCCCCATGTCAGACTTCGGGTTTACGCGTCGTAGTCGGCGTAAATGTTGTTCATCTTCGTGTAGAACTCGGGGTTCTCCCTTGCGTACTTCTCCGTGCATGCGTCAAGCGCGGCCTTGTACAGCTGCGTGTCGATGTGCTCGTCGATGTTGACGTCTTTTGCGGTGTCGGGGAACAGGCCCATCTCGCCCATCCAGTTCCACGCGCGCTCT
>CALEWN010000020.1 GCA_937925385.1 uncultured Senegalimassilia sp. | reverse complement strand
TGGGTGTATTTCGGCATCCTGCCGCTGTTCGCCCTGACCAACGCCGATGTGAGCTTCGCCGGCATGGACGTGGGGTCGCTGTTCGCCTCCCCGGTGTTCTTCGGCATCTTTTTCGGCCTTTTGGTGGGCAAGCCGCTCGGCATCATGCTCATGAGCTTTTTGGTGGTGAAGCTCAAGCTGGCCAGCCTGCCTGAGAACGTGAACTGGCAGCATATGCTGGGCGCGTCCATCCTGGGCGGCGTCGGCTTCACCATGGCCATCTTCGTGGCGAATCTGGCCTTCACCGATGCGGTGTTGGTGGCAACGGCGAAACTGGGCATCCTGTTGGCGTCGCTTGCGGCGGGCGTGCTGGGCTTCACCTTCCTGTTGGTGCAGGCGCGCGGCGCCCAGAAGCGGGGCGTGGCGTTCGTGGACCCGGCTGCCGAGAGCGCCGACGAGGAATTGGAAGCGCTGCCCACCGCGGCGCGCGAGGCCGCGCTCGAGGGCCGCGAGATGCTGCACGACCTGGAGGCCGACGAGGAGCTTGACCCCCGCGGCGTAGCGTAGGCGCGCGGCGGCTGCGGGGTGACGCTCGCGAAGGTCGTGATCCTTGCGCGGGCTCCCGGCCATTGCGTCGCTCTCGGTTCCTGCCTTGTCGGGCCCCTCGCCGGCTCGGCCTCTTGCATTGCTGCTTCGCTTTGCGCGGCCCTTCGGTTCCCGATGCTGCGCCTCGGATCGGGTGCCGCCCGGCTCTGCGTTGCCACCTGGCCCCTGCGTTCGCTCCTCAAACGCCGTCGTTTGCGACGGGGCGTCGCCGCTGTGTGCGCAAGCTGCGCAGGCGCGGCGCGCAAGGGAATCGTTGCGGTATACTTTTCAGCAGTTCAATCGCTTGCAACGTCGATGCGCACGTGCGCGCGTCGGCCTATGGCGCCCCGCCGGCAAAGGCCGCGGGCGCGCCCGCGGGCCCCCCCGCATGGCGGGGGCCCCGGTTTGGCCCAAGCAGGCGCCGAAGGGAACCGCCGCGCTGGGTTTTTGAGCGGG
>CALEWN010000019.1 GCA_937925385.1 uncultured Senegalimassilia sp. | reverse complement strand
GCAGGCCCCCACGTCCAGAACCGCGCCCACGTCGCCTTCTCGCCGACGCCTCCCGCAAGGGGCTCCTCACGGGAGACGGGCGCGGGGAGAAAGTCCACCTTGGGTTCGCCGTCGGCACCGACGTTGCACTTCGGCTTCCGACAAATACATGGTCAGGCCTTCGATAATGACGAGTGCAGCTGCGGCCTGCTCTTTGATTTCCTTGCCCCAGTCGTCCATGGCCGACATGACGAGCTGCGAGATTGCCCCGCTTTCTGGCAGGAGCTTTTCTCGCACCGCCATTGTCTCCGGCAAATCGAGATTGTACCAATGCGCAAACCCGGTCATTCGATAACAACGGGTGTCAAGCCCGCAGGCTATATTGATGACCACTGCGCCGGGATGCGATGCGAGCCACGTTTTTTGTCAGCCGATCCAGCACGATGGTGCGGGCGATGACGCCGTTGCGCATAGCGGCGTCTTTGTCCGCAAGCGCGAAATCGTAGTCGAGCTTCCCGACGATTTCCTCCGCCTTTGCATCATGGATGGCGCCCCTGCTTCCGCTTTCTTTGGCTCTTGCATATACGGTTTGCAGCATCGTTTCCGGCACGCCGGAGAGTTTGACCTTTTCTGCCACAGTGCACTTCCTTCTCGCAACAACACTCGAAGGCTTCCCGGATATCGGCAGGGCTTCTTCGGGCGCATCACCGGCAGCCCTGCGCAATTCAAGCCTCTAATTCGGTTATTTTCGCGCTACCAGGTGCGCGCGCCAGCCTTTTTGAGCCTCCATGGCCAGCACGGAAAGGCCGGCTTCTTCGACCATGGCACGGAACTGGGATTGCTTCAATATGCGCACGTCGCCGTGGCCGGCCAGGCGGGCAAGCGGCAGCTCGAACGTATTCATAAGCCATACGGCGAAATCGTTTGCCGTGTAGTCGCGTAGGATGAGGCGGCCGCCGGGGCGCAGCACGCGCGCGACGCCGGCGAAGAATTTCTCCGGGTTGGGATAGTGGTGGAAGCTGTTCGAAGACAAGACGGCGTCGAAACTGTTGGCGGGAAAGGGTAAATCCTCCGCGTCGCCGACAACGAACTCGCATCCGTTTAGGCTTTTCGCCTGTGCAACGGCAATCATGTCGGGCGTCAGGTCGAGGCCGACGTAGTGCGCGTCGGGGTATTTTTCATGCAGCAGCTCAATGACCGCGCCTGTTCCGCACCCTACGTCGAGAACGTCGGCGAATGGCTCGCGCTCTAGCTCGGCGAGCATCTGCGGATAGTCATCCTTGCACATCTCGTAGATGCCGGCATGGCCCGATTCGTACACCTTCGCGGCTTTCGTGAATTCCCTGATGGAAAGCTGCTTGTATTCGTCGGCGGTGCGTGCCATGGTGCCTCCTCGGTTGCTAGCAGAACGATAAAAGTAAGTCTAATATAACTAGATACCGTATCGCAAGCGTAGGGTCGCCAAGGCAAGGGAGCTACCCCTGGTCGCAATGCGAGCAAACGTTTCTGCCGGCACCCATCCATTTGGAAGCCCGCCAATGAGTGGCCGACGCCGTCAAGAACGACAAGGCCTCCAAATCGGTAACGATGCGCCAAGGGCTGACATTCGAGCGTTGGTCGCCGTCCCTTTATCGAGGGCGTCTTTTGAATGCCGAGGGCGAGGCGCCCATTTCGCGTTTGAATGCGGCGGCGAATTTGCTCGGGTTGCTGTACCCTGCCTTGATCGCCGCTGCGGAAATGCTCTCTCCCGATAGAAGCGCTTTCGACGCCGCGTCGATTCGCCGTTTGCGCACGTAAGCGGAAATCGTTGTTCCGTAAACGCGCGAAAAGTAGCTGTTGAGCGTCGTGGCTGAAAGGCCACGCGCTTGCGCCATGGTGCGAGCGTCGTGTGGGGCAAGGATGTCGGCCTCGATTTCATCTCGCGCAGATTTCGCGATATCGAGTTGGCGCCTTGTGAGCAGTGCCTGGGGCTTCGCGGTTGAGAAATCGCGCTTCGACAAAGCTACGAAAAGGTTCAGGGCGCACAACTTCGTTTCGGCTTTAAGCCCACCTTGCGCGCACTCGGCCATGCGGTCGATGATTTCTAAAAGCTCGTCATCTTGCGTGAATACCGATGCGCTGCCCGCTAAGGCTGCAAGTTGCTTCGTTTTCGAATGGGCTTCGCCAAGCAGCGCGTAAGCGGCCTCGTCGTCGATATCGCAGCAGACGAACAGCTCGATTCCGCGATACCGCGCAAGCGGATAGCTGAACGATTCGGGAAGGGCGGTCGAGCAGCTGACGCAGACATCGCCCTCGGCGACGACCGCAACGCCCGATTCCGGGATGGCGGTTTCGCATCGCCCCTCGATGCATCGGTTGATGGTAAACCATACGCCCCTTTTCTCGTGTGCAGGGTCGGTTGCGCCAATGCCGGGGACCGCCATGTTGGGGCATCGCTCGCAGCTGAAATCGACGTTGGCAACAAAGAGGTTCTGGCTTATCGCATAGCCTTTCATAGTTCCCGCGCCTATCGGCTTGGAAAGAACAAGCGTGAAAGACCCTTCCGCATCGGCCGACATGTTCATGCCGTTATGCATGGTGAAGGTGTACGGGATTTGGGCTACTTCCAAGATGTGTCCCTTCTATACGAACAGGCGAACTTGCACAACACATGGCGGTGTGCGGTTTAATTACGTTCGTGCACCTTTCCTATTCAAGCGAAAACCGCATTGGGGATACTGCAATTGCTTTTCAGATATTTTACTCGGGTGTCCGAGATTTGGAGCTGAAATAGCTATATGGAGTTGCTTAGGGCTAACTATTGTTGTTACCATCGCTTCTCTACAGCAAACCTGCAAAGTTAACGAAGGAGACACCGCGTGAAGCTAAGCGAACTGAAAACGGGAGGGATGGGCACCGTCACGCGCGTTGCGGGCGATGCGCGTTTCGTCTCGCGCGTCACGTCCATAGGTATAACCGAAGGTTGCCCAATCGAAGTCGTCCAGAACGCGAAGAAGCGTCCGATTTTGGTGTTCGAGCGCGACAGCCTGATAGCGATCGGCCGTAAAGATTGCGATTTGATAGATGTGGAGGAGCGCCGATGAGCTGTGATCATTGCTCGCCCGCAGCTGGATGCGCCGGATGCGGCTCGCTTTCGTTGGGCGCAAAACGCGGGAACGGATTGGT
>CALEWN010000018.1 GCA_937925385.1 uncultured Senegalimassilia sp. | reverse complement strand
AATGGATGCGGGGCCACGTAGCCGACCGCATGTGCAGGATTCAGGAGGCGTGAGAGATGGCCAAGGAGCTGGCTAAGTACAAGGACTCGTCGGGGCAGGAGATTACGATCACGGACGTGGACGTCGTGAGGGTGTTCTGCGACAACCCGGCGGTCACGCAGCGCGAGGTGAAGCTGTTCGTGGAGCTGTGCAAGGCGCAGCGGCTCAACCCCTTCATCCGCGAGGCGTACCTGGTGAAGTACGGGGACAAGCCCGCGTCGCTTGTCGTGGGCAAGGACGTCTACACCAAGCGAGCGCAGGCGAACCCGCGCTTCAAGGGCATGCAGGCGGGCATCTTCGTCACCTGCGACGGCAAGGGCAAGGAGCGCGAAGGCTCCATGGTGCTGCCCGGCGAGACGGTCGTGGGCGGCTGGTGCAAGGTGTTCGTCGAGGGCTACGACGTGCCAATCTACGACAGCGTGGCCTTCGAGGAGTACGCCAACCGCCGCAAGGACGGCAAGCTCGGCGGCAGCTGGGCGAAGATGCCCGGCACGATGATTCGCAAGGTGGCCATGGTCCACGCGCTGCGCGAGGCGTTCCCGGACGAGTTCCAGGGCCTCTACGACGCGGCGGAGATGGGCGTCGACGGACAGGAGGAGCGGCCCGAGCAGCCAGAGCAGGCCGAGCAGCCCATCGAGGTCGAGGCCGAGGTCATCGAGCCGCCGAGCCTGATGGAGGCGCGCAACGACCTGTGGAAGGCGATGCGCGCATGGTGCGCCGCCACCACCGGCCTCGAAGGCGAGGAGCTGGACGCCCGCGCGCAGGCCGAGTGGCAGGCCCAGCAGATACCGATGGACCGCGACGAGGCGCGCCTGACGGAGCTGGGTTACACGGCGCAGTGGTTCGAGGAGATGGCGCGCAGCTACGGCGAGCACGCCGCAGAGGCGGCCTAGCATGGCCGAGCTGGCGCGCGGGGACAAGGCCCGGTGCATAGCGGCGCTGATGCGGGCGGACGGCTCGCGGGAGTACGTCGTCAGCGACGTGCGCAGGCGCCGCACGCTGACCCAGAACGCCTACTACTGGGCCATGCTCAACCGCCTGGCGGCGAAGCTTGGCATGGCCGATTCCGAGGTGCATCTGGGGATGCTGCGCGACTACGGGTCGTGCGAGGCGTTCGAGGTGGACGCGCGCGTGCCGCTCGGCGATTACTTCGAATACTACAACGCGGGGCCTGCGCGCCAGGTAGGCGGCAGGCCCATGCGGATGGTCAAGGTCTACAAGGGGTCTTCCAAGATGGATTCCGCGGAGTTCTCGCGGCTCGTCAACGGCATGAGGGACGAGTGCGAGGCCCAGGGCATCGACGTGCTGACCCCGTCAGAGATAGCGGCCCTTCAATGGGCGGAAGGATGATACATGAGCATCAACAGAGTGATGATTAGCGGCAATCTGACGCGTGACGCCGAGCTGCGCAGCACGCAGAGCGGAACGTCCATGCTGGGCATGGGCGTCGCGGTCAACGACCGCCGCAAGAACCAGAAGACCGGCGAATGGGAGGACTACCCGAACTTCGTCGACTGCACCATGTTCGGCACCCGCGCCGAGAAGCTGCAGCCATACCTCACGAAGGGCACGAAGGTGGCCATCGAGGGAAAGCTGAGCTACAGCTCCTGGGAGAGGGACGGCCAGCGCCGCAGCAAGCTTGAGGTCATCGTGGACGAGATCGAGTTCATGTCCAGCAAGCATGGCGGAGCTGTGCAGGACCTGCACACCGCGCCGGCGCTCGACGCGGCCGAGCAGGTCTACGACGAGGATATCCCGTTCTAAAGGAGGTGCGACATGGCGAGGTCGTTCACGTGGTTCGAGAAGTTCGGCGAGGTCATGGAGGCCCTGCCGGACGAGAACCAGGCCGAGTTCGCGCTGGCGATAGTCCGCTACGGCTCGCTCGGCGAGGAGCCGGAGTTCGATTCGCCGCTCATGGCCGCGCTGTTCACGGCAATCCGCGAGGACGTGGACAACTCGCTGACCAAGAGGGCGAGCGCATCGAAGGGCGGCAGGCCGCCGAAAGCGGAGAAGCAGCAGGCTAAAACCAACGGCGGCGGCAACGCGGAAACCGGTTCCGCGAAACCGAAAACCAGGGCAAAACCAAAGCCGGAAACTGGTTTCGAGGTTTCGGAAACCAAGGATAAACCGGTTTCGGAAACTGGTTTCGAGGTTTCGGAAACCAGTGCTTATATAAACCAATCAAATACAGTACAAGCCAATCCAGTACAAACCAGAGAAAACCAAGCCAAACCAAACCAAGAGGACGCGTTCTTTCCAGAGGACGACCCGGAGGCCAACGCCTTCGCGGAGTTCGCCGCCGGATGCATCGACGCGTTCAACGCCGAGACCGGCAGCGACTACCGCTGGGGCGGCGGTGGGAGGCTGGCGCTCGACCTTCGCCGCATGTTCGACGCCGGGCGCACCGTCGACGACGCCAGGGCCGTCGTGCGCCGCAAACGCGACGAGTGGCGCGGCTCGAAGCGCATGGCGCAGCACATCCGGCCGGAGACGCTGTTCGGCGAGAAGTTCGAGAGCTACCTGAATGAGAAGGGGGCCGACCATGCAGACGCTGGCGTCTATGCTTCCGCGTTTTGAGCTTCCCTCGGCCGAAGTGAGGGCCAAGGCCGACGCGAAGGCCCGCGAGATCGAGGCCGCCGAGCGGCGCTACGCCGCCGAGCGGCGAATCCGGCAGGCGGGAATCCCTGCCCGGTACCGGGAGGCGAGCCTGGCCGACGCCTGCGAGCCGGTGAGGCGCTGGGCGGCGGATGTTGCCGCCGGGTCGGCCGACAGCCTCATGCTCAAGGGGCCCAACGGCACCGGCAAGACCACCCAGGCGTGCGCCGCGCTCATGGCGCTGGCAGGTTCCATGCGCGGCGAGTTCGCCACGATGACGGGCATCCTGGCCGAGGTCAAGGCCACGTACTCCGGGCCGGGCAGCGAGCGGCAGGCCGTGGCGCGGTGGCGCAACGTGCCGCTGCTCGTGGTCGACGACCTGGGCAAGGAGAACGTCACGCCGTTCGCCCTGGCCATGATGTACGCCGTCATCGACGGCCGCTACCAGGCGATGCGCCCGACGGTCTACACGACCAACGACGACTCCGCCAGCCTGTTCGCCAAGCTCTCGGCGGGCGGGGACGAGGCGACGGCAAAGTCCATCGTCAGCCGCCTGGCGGACGCGCGGCAGGTGCGCATCGGCGGCGCGGACAGGAGGCTGGCGCGATGACGGCGGACGACCTGCGCTACGCGGCCTGGAAGGCCGACTCCTGGGTGGTGTACATGCCGCCGAAGCTGGCCGACAGCGAGGCGGGCATCCACGGCCGCTACGTGTCCGTGGAGCTGCCCCCCGTCGAGGGAGGGGCGAGGCCGTGAACCGCTACCAGGAGGCCATGATGGCCCTGCCGAGCATCGAGGCGCCGTGGTGCGCGTTCTGCGGCCGGCCGGCGTCCGAGCGGCACCACATCGTGCCGAGGAGCCAGGGCGGCGCTGACGGCCCGACCGTGGCCGTGTGCGGCTTCGGCAACGCCGGAGGGTGCCACGGGCTGCTGCACGCCCACTCGCTGCACCTGAGGCCGGACGGCGAGGGCTGGTGGGAGTGGCTGCGCACCGACGCGCCGTGCAAGCACGAGGCGGCGCTGTCGATGCCGGGCTGGGAGCCGGTGGTGCTCCCATGAGGCCCGAGCTTCCCGGCCGGCTCGGGCTCTCGAAGAGATGGAAGGGAGAGAAGCAATGATACGCATCTACGAACGCTCGCTGTGCCAAAGCTACGCCAGCGCCTACCGTCAGGGCATCCTGCTTGCCAAGACCGACGACGAGGACGAGGCGCTCTCGATCGTCGAGTCGCTGACCGACGACAGCTACCAGTGCTTCGCGCTGCTGGAGGACGGGACCGTGCTCGACCTGTGCGGCCGGTTTCCCGGGTGTCTCGCTGGGGTGGTTGCATGAAGTACGTCTCGCTTTTCAGTGGCATAGAGGCCGCTACCGTGGCATGGGAACCGCTGGGCTGGGAGCCTGTGTGCTTCGCCGAGTTCGACGAGTTCCCCAGCGCAGTGTTGGCCGAGCGGTACCCGGAGGTTCCGAACGTCGGCGACGTCACCAAGATGAACTGGAAGAAATACCGCAACAAGGTGGATCTGGTCGTCGGCGGAAGCCCGTGCCAGTCCTTCTCGATCGCGGGCAAACGTGAGGGGTTGCAAGGTGAATCAGGACTCATGTTCGAGTACATTCGAGCGGTACGTGAGATACGTCCTCGATGGTTTCTTTGGGAAAACGTCCCGGGAGCGCTCTCAAGCGAGAATGGGGAGGCTTTACGACAGCTCCTGTCCGAAATGGACAAGCTCGGGTACGGTCTGGCGTGGCGCATACTCGATGCGCAGTTCTTCGGAGTGGCCCAAAGACGCCGCCGTCTCTTTCTTGTCGGACATATTGGAGCCTGCCCCCCCGTCGGCGTACTCATTGAGCCGGAGAGCATGCGAGGGAATCTTGAATCGAGCGCGGAAAAGAGGGAGAGCCTTGCCAAAAATGCTGGAAGAAGCCCTCGTAGCGCAGGCTTCAAGTACCACCAAGGAGCAGGCGCAGGAGGAGTAGGCGCGGAGCCTGAGCAGTCCCCAACCCTTACCGCCGATTGGCACAACCCCGCCGTGTTCCCCATCAACGAGCAGGTAGCAACGCGCGACAAGAGGCTCGGGCGCGGCACGGGGCTGGGAGTCGGCGATGAGGGAGACCCAGCCTACACCATCCTGGCGAATCACCCGCACATGGTGGGCGATTGCAGAGAGGGGCGCCTGTGAGCGCTTGCACGCTGCTCGTCCGCTGCGGATGCGCAGGGGGTGGCAAAGGAGCGCTGGTGAGCGATGAAGTGTCGCTCACCCTCTCCACAGGCAACACCCAGACGCTTTTCAACGAGGAAGGAGAAGACATGATTGTGCGGAGGCTCACGCCGCGCGAGTGCGAGCGGCTGCAAGGTTTTCCCGACGATTGGACGAAGATACCATATCGCGGCAGGCCGGCCGAGGAATGTCCAGATGGCCCGAGATACAAGGCGATCGGCAACAGCATGGCCGTGCCCGTGATGCGGTTCATCGGCGAGAGGATCGCCATGACCGAGGCGGGTGGGATCTCATGAGCTGCGGCTACGACGTGACCGAACTGCTGCCCTGCCCGTTTTGCGGTGGGGAAGCGTACATGGAGGATGCGGAGATCGACGGTAGGGCGTATTACATCGCCAAATGCGGCACCTGTTGCAGCACGAGCGGTGTCATGCAGATGAGCAGGTCCAAGGCCATCGAAGCATGGAACACCAGAGCCGAGCGCACGTGCTGCAACGACTTGAAGGATTCCGATTTCGGCAACGTGTGGCCGATTCCGCACTTCAAGTGCTCGACGTGCGGAGGGTTGTTCGCGTCTTATGAATTCGATTACTGTCCATCGTGCGGCGCGAAGGTGGTGGAGAAATGACGCACCACAGCAGCGTGAGATACGGCGGGGGCCGGGCGTTCTGCGACAACGGCAGCTGCGCGAGGTCCGGGCCGCTTCGGGTGAGCTACTTCGCGGTGACCGTGGACGGCAAGGCGTACGAATCGATAGCCGAGGCGGCTCGGCGCGAGCACGTCAGCCCGCACACGCTCAGGATGGCCCGGAAGATGGGCTGGACGTGCGTCGGCAGGCGATATGTGAGCTTCGGATAGCGCTCAGACGCTAAGTGATGCCCCTGCAAGGCCAGAGCCCGGGCATGCCGGAAACCTATGGGGGCGAAGCACAACCGCGCCTTAGACGGCGCGAGAGGGCTTCATCGGTGTCGCACGTGGCCTATACGTTAGGCGTGAGGCGGGAGCCTGGACGCGGGCATGCAGGATG
>CALEWN010000017.1 GCA_937925385.1 uncultured Senegalimassilia sp. | reverse complement strand
ACGACGGCTCGAAGAAGCGCCCCATCATGCTGCACCGCGTGTGCTTCGGCTCCGTCGAGCGCTTCATCGGTATCCTTATCGAGCACTACGCTGGCAAGTTCCCCGTCTGGCTGGCACCCACGCAGGTCAAGGTGCTGTGCGTGTCCGAGAAGTCCCGCGATTACGCGCATCAGGTTGCCGCGCAGCTTGAGGACGCGGGCATCCGCGTTGCCGTCGACGATCGCGACGCGAAGATCGGCTACAAGATCCGCGAGGCCCGCAGCATCGATCGCGTGCCCTACATGATCGTCGTCGGCGAGAAGGAGGCCGAAGAGGGCAATATCGCCGTGCGCGATCGCTCCAACGAGACGCATCCGTTCGAGACGGCCGACTTCATCGCGAAGGTGTGCGAGGAGATTCGCACCCGCGCATAACGCGGCATAGTGGCGGCGTAGTCTGCCTAGCATGTTAGATTGCAGCCCCGCAAGGTTTGCTTTGCGGGGCTGTTCGGGTATATGGGGCGGAACGCGTCCCGCCAACGAAGGGGGAAGGTATGCGCTCTGCTGCTTCCAGATTGCACAAAGGGTTCTCGTTCTCGAAGCGTTTTCGGGAATGCAGCGCTTGGATCTGCTGCAACGGCGCCGCATGGGCCGGACGCTGGGCTGCGTGGGCTCCTGGCGGTGTGGTGCGCGACCAGGCTTTTTCGCATGTTGTGCTGGATCTGGGCTGCGGCAAGGGCGAGTACACCGTCGCGTGCGCGAAGATGCGCCCCGACGTGCTGTTCGTTGGCTTCGACGTGGATGCGTTGTGCACGCTTCGCGCTGCTGAGACGGCAGCTGCGGAAGGCGTGGACAACGCGGTGTTCCTGATGGACGGCATGCCTGCGTTCAACGATGAGGCCGAAGCGGGGGCTCCTGCTGCCAGCGCCGTTGCCGACGGCATTGCCTGCGGCGACTTGTCGAGAGGTTCGTCAGCGCCCGCCAAATGTCCCGAGCTGGCGCATGCTTCCCGCGCATCTGCCGGCAAAGGGGCCCGTTCGGGCGCTCCTGCCGAGATCGACCTGTCGGCCGTGTTCGCCCCGGGCGAGCTATCGGCTCTGCTCATGAACTTCCCCACGCCGTTCCCGAAAAAGAAGAAGGCGCATCTGCGGTTGACGTATCTTGATCGGCTGATGACGTACCGTCCGCTGCTCGGGCAAGGTGCGGGCATCCGTTTGCGCACCGATAGCCAGCCGCTTCGCGATTTCACCCTCACGCAGCTCGAGTTGGCGGGGTACGAGGTCACCTGGCGAAGCGAAGACGTCCGCGCCGAGTTTCCCGACGAGCCGTGGAGCGCCTACGAGCGCAAGCTCACCGAGCAAGGGGCCTGCGCGTTCGGCATCGCGGCATGTCCTGGTCCTGCGCCTGAGCGCGTGGAGCAGACGGCGCCGTTGTCGCTTGTCAGCTATCTGCCCGACAACCTCGATCAGCTCGATTACGTCCCGCACGGCATGCAGGGCTGCGTGGAGAACCTGCGCAACCGCAACGCCCGCGAGCGCGCCCGCGGCAAACAGGAGTTCCGCCCGCCGGTGATTTAGCGGGCGGTCACCTAACCCGCCATCTTCCGGGTTCGTGCATTCGCGGATTGGAATCGGCTTCCAAAACGAAGCAGCGAGGTCGGAGTGGTAGCATTTCCCCGTAAAGCAATCTTACGGGAAGGGGAGGGCAGTGTCCCAAAGCGATATCCGCACGTATGCCCAGGCTATGCGGCAGGCGAACAAGGAAGCGCGCGCTACGGTGGTGGCTCTTGCGTGCATCATCGTCGTGTGGCTTGTGGGCGGTTTCGGCTTGGCAGGAACCGACATCTGGGTGTTCCACACGCCGTTATGGGTCATCGGCGGCTGCGTTGCGCCGTGGATCGCCGCCATCGTGGCTGCCGTGGTGCTCAGTCGCCGCGTGTTCGCCGACTTCGATCTTGACGAGGTGGCGGGCAGCGGCTCCGCTGGCAAGGCCGATGCGTCCAAGGACGGTGAGTAGCGCATGGAAAACCTTGTAGCGCTTATCCCGCTTGTCCTGTTCCTGGCAGTAGCGCTCGGCATCAGCTTCGTTGCGCGGCGTCGCAGCGCCGGCGAAGGGGGCTTCGTCAAGGAATACTTCATCGGCAACCGCACGCTCGGCGGCTTCGTGCTTGCTATGACCACCATCGCCACGTACGGCTCGGTCAGCAGCTTCGTCGGCGGCCCCGGGCAGGCGTGGCTGATCGGCTGGGGTTGGGTGTACATGGCCGTCGTGCAGGTCACGGCGCTCGTGCTGCTCTACGGCATCATGGGCAAGAAGCTTGCGCTTGTGGCGCGCAAGCTTGACGCGGTCACCGTCATCGACGTCGTGCGCGCCCGTTACAACTCCAACGCCCTTGCCAATATCAGCGCGGTCATCGTGGTGCTGTTCTTCGCTGCCACCATGGTCGCCCAGTTCGTGGGCGGTGCGAAGCTTTTCGAGGCGGTCACCGGCTATTCGTACATGGTCGGCCTCGTGCTGTTCGGCGCAGCGGTCATCCTGTTCACCACCATCGGCGGTTTTCGCGGTGTGGCGTTCACCGATGCGCTGTGCGGCATCATCATGCTCGTGGGCATCGGCGTGCTGGCCGCCGGCATCCTGACCGCTGGCGGCGGGTATGGCAACATCATGGAAACCATCAAGGCGAACCACCCTGCCATGCTCGAGCCCTTCAGCGGCGGCGGTATGCCGGCCACGCTGTACTTCACGCAGTGGCTGCTCGTGGGCGTGTTCACGTTCGTGCTCCCGCAATCCATGGTGCGTTGCATGGGCTTCAAGGACACGAAGGCCCTGCACGGCGCCATGATCACCGGCACCGTGATCATCGGCCTTATGATGATCGGCGTCACGGCGCTCGGCGTGCTTTCAGCCGGCGTGTTGACGGGCAGCCTTGCCGATTACGGCTCAAGCGTGGACAACATCATCCCGCGCGCCATCGCGCAGACGCTGCCGTCCTGGGCGGCGGGCGTGGCCATCATCGGGCCTATCGCGGCGTCCATTTCAACGGTGTCGTCGCTGTTGATCGCTTCGTCTTCGGCCATTATCAAGGACGTGTACCTGCATAGCTGCGAGGCTCGTGGCACGCAGCCTTCCGAGCGCGGCATCTCCCGCGGCTCGCAGGCGGTCACGCTGTGCGTGGGTGCCATTGTGTTCGCCCTGGCAGTGGTGCCGCCCGATGTCATCTGGAAGATCAACATGTTCGCCTTCGGCGGCTTGGAGACGGCGTTTTTCTGGGTGATGGTGTGCGGCCTGTTCTGGAAGCGCGCCGGCAAGCTTGGCGCCTTGCTGTCCATGGTCGGCGGCACGGTGGCGTACTGCGCTTGCATGGCGGCGGGGTTCAAGGTGATGGGCCTGCACCAGATCGTCATCGGCATCGTCGTGGCGGGCGTGCTCATGGTGGTGGGCAGCCTTATCGAGAAGCGCCCGCAGGCCGAACGGCAGCGCATCGACCAGGTGTTCTTCCCGGACTAGTTTGAGGAACGTATAGCAGCGCGTAGAGCGCTGGAACCACGAACGCCTCCTGCTTCCCCGGCATCAAGGTCGCTAGGGAAGCAGGAGGCGTTCTGCTGGTAGGTTGAGGCCGGTTTGGTCGGCTTGCAACCGAACCGGCGTGCGAGAGCGTGGACGACGCGTTTTCGGCGGTTGTGCTGCGCCGGCAGGCAGCCCTCGCTGCGGGGCCTGAGCGCTTGCGTTGGAGCATCGCTTTGCGGCACCTGCCTACCTTCCGTCGTCTTGATGGTGCTCGTCGAGGTGCTTGCCCAGCTCGTGCATGTGGCGGCGGTACTCGCGCACGGCGCGCTCGGCGATGCGGCGCTCTTCTTCCCAGTTTCCGTCCTTAAGGTGCTGCGCGAACGCCTTGGCGGCTTTCGCGGTGCGCTCGGCGGCGGCCTCGCGCGTTATGCCCGCTTTCTCGCCGAGTTCCTTCAGGTCGTCCTCGTGCGCGGCGTATTCGCGTCGGGCGAAATCGAGCATTTCATCCATGGCGCGCTTGCGCTGGCTTTGGCGCTGCAGTGCGAAGGCCACATCTTCCCAAGCTGCCTCTTCGCCCGCGTCTCGGCGCGCCTTCGCGGCCATGCGAGCGGCTATCTCCTGGCGCGCCATCATACGCTCGAGTTCTAAGTGCTCGTGCAAAATGGAACGGATATCCTGGGGATTCTCCACGATCTCCTGCACGGCTTCGATCGGTTTCGCATCCACTACGCGGTAGGTAAGCGAAGCTAGAAGCGGCATGAGGAACACGGTGATCGCGCCCGCCGCCACCAAAACGCCGGCGGTATCTTGGGCCATGGCGCCAGATTTCACGGCAAGGCTTGTGACGGCGACGATGATGGGCAGCGCCGTGGTGCGGTACAGCGCCACGGTGATGCGGTTGTGCATGGACAGCGCCTTCCCGTCCCGGCCCAGGGACAGCGCAACCACGATGGGCACGGCGCGGATGAGCAGCAACGCGCAGATGAACGTGATCAAAAGCCCCGGCTGTGCGCCAACGCCCGCCAGGTCGATCTTCGCGCCGGAAACCACGAAGAACACGGGCGTGAGGAACCCGTATCCGATGGCGTCGAGCTTCGACTCCAGCTCGTGGTCGCCTTCGGGGATGATGTAGCACAGCACGAAGCCGGCGGCGAACGCGCCGAGCACGATATCCAAGTCGAACACGGCTGAAACGGTGACAAGGCCGATGAGCAGCACCACCGTCACGCGGACGAAGGTCTGCGATGTCGAGTTGCGCCTACGGTGCAAAAAGCCGTACACGCCGTGGCCTGCTTTGCGCGCCTTCGAAGGCACCACGGCCATGATCACGCACAGCGCGCCGAACAGCGCTAAGATCAACAGCGTCTGCCAGGTTTTGCGGGCGGAAAGCAGCAATGCCATGGCAAGTACGGGGCAAAGCTCGCCCCAGGTGCCGAACGTCAGGATGCTGTTGCCCACCTGCGTGCCCTCAAGCTTTCGCTCCTTCAGGATGGGCATAAGGGTTCCCAGCGCCGTGGTGGTCAGCGCGATGGCGACGGCAAGCCCATCGAAGTGGCTGAGCGAGAAGCTGGGGGAGAAGTACACCGCCGTGCATGCAAGCACCATGGAAACGGCCCAGGTGGCAAGGCCTTTCTTGCCCTGCGAACCCGATAGGCTCTTGGGATCGATCTCATAGCCCGCCAGCAGGAACAGAAACGCCAGGCCCAGCTCGGAGATCATGTTCATGGAGTCGGTCAGCTCGATCAGGCCCGCCATGTGCGGGCCGAGCAGAGCGCCTGCCAAAAGCAGGATGACGGTTTCCGGGACCAGCCCGCGCGGGATGATGCGCGCGATGATGGGCGCGCATGCGGCGATCAGGCACGCGGTGAATAGCGATATGAAATCGGTCGGCATGTTGCTTCCTTTGGAGGGTGGTGAAGCGTCAGGCGGTTATTTTGCCAGGTATTCCTGCAGGTCGTTCCAGGTGCGCGCCGCCTCGGCGTAGCCTTGCGCGTACAGGTCGAGCAGCTTGTTCTGGTCGTGCTCCATGCTGCGCACCTCCACGGGGCGCTCAGGGCGGATGACGAACAGCTCGCCCGCCTCGTGCATGCGCGCCACCTGGCGGTACGTGCGATTGTATTCGATATGGCGGTAGCGCAGGCGATCAAGGTAGTACGGGAAGTCGCCATACAGCTGGGTAAGCACGGGCATCAGCTTGTTGGGTCCCTTCTCGTAGGTTGCATCTTGGGTGAGCACCACGATGTGCTTTTTGCGCCCCGTCAGCAGACTATGCACGATCGGCACGCTGTCGCAGGTGCCGCCATCGAGCAGCTTTTTGCCGTCAACCTTGACGATCTGGCTGACCAGGGGCATCGACGACGATGCGATCAGGTAGGGCAGGTCGGCGTCGC
>CALEWN010000016.1 GCA_937925385.1 uncultured Senegalimassilia sp. | reverse complement strand
ACCTGGTAGCCGTATGAGGCTATGCTGGGGTTTCCGTGCTCGCCGAACGTGCAGCCGTCCTCGCACGTGACCTCTTGCCCGGTTCGGGTGCAGTACAAGGCTTCGGTACCGGCGAAGCCGCAACCGATTCGAACGGCCGCCACGGAGCACGATATGCAGCAGATGGTTTCCTTCATGGCTTCAATGATGAGCTATGCGTCACGCGTCGGTTTCTGGGCATGAAAAAGCCCCGCCGGAGCGGGGCCTGGGTTGCTAGATGAACGGCATTATGTCCTTGGCGTCTTTGAGGAACCGCTTCGCCTTGGCTATGAAGGCGTTGTCGGTCAGGTATTCGATGCCGGTCGGGGTGATGGCGGCGTGCTCCATGCCGAAGACGCGCGGAAAGGAGTTGTCGGCCTCGACGACCGTGCAGCCTTGCACCAGCCCGTAGTCCACGAGGCTTTTCAGGATGTAGTGCCAGTAACGCTCGTTCAGCTCGGCCTTGAGCGCGATCGAGGCCAGCTCCTTGTCCTTCGGGTCGTCTCCGGCCTTCAGGCACGCGTACAGGTACGAAAGCACCTGGTATACGATGACGTGGTAATCGTCCTTCGACACGGCGGCTCCTCAATATCTAATTCGGTTCGGCTCCCACGAATAGTTCGCTTCCACCATCTTCGCGTTGCCGTAGTGCTCGGCAAGGATTTCCTCGGCGGCTTTGAACAAATCCATCGTGCGGCCCACTTTGCCCGCGTACTTCGGAACGCAGAATCCTTCTCCGACAATCTCCTCGATTTCGATTTCCTCGGGCGTCAGCTTGCATGATTCGTCTGAGTTGGAAAATAACCTAGCTTTGAAGCATCGCTGCCCGCTGGTTATCTCGTATATTGCGTGGTCTTTCATTTTCGCCCGAACCTCCCCATCATCGACAATACCCATTTTAACATTTCGGCATCGCGAGAAAACGCAGATGGCGAGCGGTATAGCATCTCTACGCCCACGCTCATGAGTTCGTAACCGTCTCCTCCGTAGTCTTTGAAGGCATACGGGGTCAAGCACGAGGGGCCAACATCAAACGCCATCTCATCGATTCCGTACGACGCGTCCCCCATCAGCTTACGTAACCTGACGAGCTTCTTCCCTTTCGTTCGCTTCTCGAAATATTCGCGCTCGGCATCGAGGAACCCGGGGTCGTGCTCCTCGACCGCGTGCATCAGCTCGTGCACGACGGTCAGCTCGTCCGCGCCCCTGCCTATCCGCAGCGTGTTCGTCTTCGGGTCGAACTCGGAGCGTTCGAGCGACATGTCGCGCACGGCTTCGACGTTGCCGCGCTTGACGGTCTCCAGCATCGCCGTAGGGACATACGAGACGGCCTTCTCGAACAGCTTCGCGCCCCTCTTGCCCATGCCTTGCAGGCGAATATAGCTCGATGCGGTCTTGCCCGCCGACGGGCCCAAGGATACCGCCTTGCCGACGACCGAGCGCACCGCCCTCGCGCTCAACGCCTGGCCTCCCGATATGGACGCCTGCAAGGTCTCCGCGGCCTTCCTGCCGCTTCCGCCCGCCTTCCACTGCTCGTACGTCATGCCCGGCGGGAGCCTGCTCCACCGCTCGGCGCCGTCCTGGTCTATGCCTTCGATGGCCGCGACCAGCGTGCAGCGGCAGTTGCATATCTCGGAGTACGGCCCCTGCGGGTCGCCGGGGAAGCGGCACCCGTTCTCGAACGTCCCGGGGTCGGACGCCTTGGCCTTGTCCAGCTTGCGGTGCGTGTGGCGCGTGCGCCCGTCGAGCGTGGCCAGCCACTCCTTCTGCAGCTTGATGCCCATGGCCCGGGCCTGGCCGTAGCTTCGCACGCGGCCGGCGTTCTCGGCCCCGGTGACAGCGGTGCGGGCCGTGCGGACGGCCGCCGCGTAGTTGCTCCCGGTGACGCGCTGCACGCGCTTCGCCAGCTTGGGGATTGACTCGCCCAGCAGGACGCCCTGGGTCAGCTGCGAGGCCAGCAGCTTGCGGTTCCACGCAAGGTCCTTGGCGGCGTTCAGCGCCGGGGGCGCGATCAGAGCCTCGCCCGTCGTCAGCATGTGCTGTGCGGTGGAGGCGTCCATGAGCGAGAACGACACGTCCAGCCCCGACGCCTCGCACACCTGCCAGCCGCCGTAGTTCGCGTTCTCGGCGTACACGTCGGGCAGCCGGCCGTTCAGCGCCGCCACGGCCACCTCGTTGGCGTTGGAGTACGCCTCGGCCACCTGGTCGAGCACCTGCTGGTAGCGCCGCCCGGTCATCATCATGCCACTGCGCCAGTCGGCGTACGCGCGTTCGCTTATCTGCCCGGCCTCAAGCTCCGCGCGCTTCTCGTCGTCGCGCTCCCGGAACTCGTCCAGGAACGCGGTCAGGTCCTTGCGCGCCTGCCGCTCGGCCTGCCTGTAGACGCCCGCGACCTCGGCCTCGAAGGCCGCGAGCTGGCCGTCGGCGTAGTCGTGCCCGTAGTCGCTCATGCGCTACTCTTCTCCGGCTCCCTCGCCGGCCTCCTCGCCGACGGCGTTCTGCCGCAGCGCCGGCGGAAGCGCGGCCATCCTCTCCGCCGCCTCGGCGTCCTTCCTGCGCAGAATCTCGGCCACCTCGTCGGGGGTGACGTTCGGCAGCTTGCGCAGCACGGTCTCGTCGTCCAGGTACGCGGCCTCGGCCATGACGACCTCGACCTGCTCCTTGAGGTTGCTGACGCGGTTGCGGGTGAACACGGGCGTGTCGACAATGCCCTGCAGCGCCAGCAGGTCCATGATGCCCTCGCGGATGTGGCGCTCGAACTCGTCGGCCTCCTCGTCCATCGGCTGGTAGGCCGCGTCGATGTGGTCGTTCGTCGCCCCCGCCGCCACGGTGTGCACGTCCAGCGCGCCGAAGTCCTCGTACATGTCCGCCTTGATGGTCGTCAGGACCTCCTTGCGCGCCGCGTACGGCACCTCCTGCACGTACGGCTTTATGCCGCCGCCGTCCTCGGTGTTGGCGGAGGCCACGTGCGTCAGCTTCAGCCGGTCGATGTAGCGTTGCAGGTCGGCGTCGGTCATGCCGCCGGCGTTCTCCACAATCCAGTAGATCTCGGCGCAGTCCTGCACGTCGTTGGCCAGGCCGCTCTTGATGAGGTCGTACGCGTCGATGCTCTCGCGCAGGCCCACCAGCGTGCTCTGGTGCGCGTCGCCGCCCCAGATGGGCACGATGGGCAGGCGGCTGTAGTTCTCGGCGTCGACGGCCAGCTTCAGGCCGTCGGCCGGAACCTCGGCGTAGGTCACCTTGTAGGCGCGCTTCGGCTCCACAAGCGCCATGTCCGAGCCGTCCGCGCTGCCCGCCTTGTACACGGTGTAGCCGTCCTGCTCGTACAGCACCGCGTTGAGCGGATGGTACGGGTCGAGCCGCCAGAACCGGATGCCCGCCATCAGCGCGCCGGTCTGCTCGTCCCAGATGGGGGCGAACTCGGCCGCCGTGAACACGTCTACGTGGTCCAGGTTCCAAAAAGGGAACGAGATGCCGTGAATCAGGGCGTTGATGCCTATCTGCTTGACGTCGTCGTCGAAG
>CALEWN010000015.1 GCA_937925385.1 uncultured Senegalimassilia sp. | reverse complement strand
CCCTGATCGGTGTTGCCCTCTTTCGTGAGCTTAGGACGCTCAAGGTCAAGCTTGACGTGCTTGACCGTCTGCGTGCTTTTGCCGCTGTTCTCAGGGCGCACGTTACCATTGCGCTTTGAACGCTGTTCGCTTTGATCCATGTATTGATTTCCTTACTGCCAACATACAGCAGGGCCGCATGGATTGGAGCGGCCCTGCTGCGTATCCTGGCTACAGGACGCCGACCTCGCGCATGGTGCGCTCAAGTTCGGCGGACTGCTCGGCAGTGGCATCGACCAGCGGCAGGCGCACTCCGCCTACCGGGAAGCCGGCCAATTTCAGTGCCTCTTTAACCAGGATGGGGTTCGCTGTCTTGAACAGCCCTTCCATGAGGGGCATGAGGCGCTCGTTTGCAGCGGCGGCTTCTTCCCACTTGCCGGCTGCGCACAGCTCCACGATCTCCTTCATTCGAGCAGGAGCAACGTTTCCGATGGTGGAGATGACGCCCACGCCACCCAATTTCATAATGTCCAAGGTTGCCGAATCGTCGCCGGAGTACACGCAGAAGCCCTCGGGTGCGCCCTCTACGATGGCCTTCACCTGATCGAAGTCTCCGGAAGCCTCCTTGATCGCAACCACGTTATCCAGATCATGCGCAAGACGCAGCGAGGTTTCCGCGGTCATGTTCACCGCGCAACGTCCCGGGATGTTGTACAGGATGATCGGCAGCTCAACCGAACGCGCAATAGTGCTGAAATGCTGATACAAACCCTCTTGCGGAGGCTTGTTGTAGTACGGTACGACGCACATGAAGCCGTCGACGCCGAGCTTGGCGACATCGCTTGCGAAGCCGACCGTGTCCGCCGTGCAGTTGTCGCCGACGTTGGCGATGACCGGAATACGGCCATCGACCGCAGCCACTACGGCCTTGAACAGCTCGATCTTGTCCGGATAGAACACCGTGGGAGATTCACCGGTGGTGCCGTTGATGATCAGCGAGTCGGCGCCGCCCTTTACCAAACGGTCAGCAAGCTCCTGAGCACGATCGAGATCGAGATCGAGATTGTCCTTCATGGGCGTGACCATGGCCGGAATCATGCGACCGAAACGAGGATTTCCCATCGTTGGCACCTTTCTGTACAAGCATGGTTTATCACCATGCACCTGAATCGCAAAATGCAACTTCGCCATATTATGCCACGGCACCCCGAAGGGCGCCGTGAAGTCATTAAATTGTCACGCTCAAGAAACAAATGTTGCCGTTGAGGTGATAATAGTAACCATAAACGGCACGGATTCAGCAAACAACCGCCTATTCCATGAAGTTCTCGAGTCCGACGATGAGGCCGGCACGCTCGCCGACGCTTCGAATGCCGAGCAGCACGCCGGGCATGTACGAAGTGCGGTCCCATGAATCGTGACGGATAGTAAGGGTCTGGCCCATGGAGCCGAACACCACTTCCTGGCTGGCCACATAGCCCATGGAGCGAACGGAATGCACCGGAACGCCTTCAACCAAAGCACCGCGGGCCCCTTCGCACCCGGCGATCTCGGTTTCCTTGCCCGGTGCCGCGCTTTGACGGCCATCACGCGCCTCGGAGATGATCTCGGCCGTGCGGACGGCGGTGCCGGAAGGAGCATCCTTCTTGTTGCAATGATGGAACTCGAGCACTTCCGCCTCGGGGAAGAACGGCGCTGCCGCTTTGGCGAACTGCATCATGAGCACGGCGCCGGTGGTGAAGTTCGGGGCATAGAACAAGCACGTTCCCTCGGGGGCCAAGGAAGCAAGCTCCTCAAGCTTTTCGTTTGCAAGGCCCGTGGTGCCCACCACGCAATCGATGCCTGCTGCAAGCGCGACGCGCAGATTGCCCTCGACGACGGAAGGCTGGGTGAAATCGACGAGCACATCGAACCCGCCGGCATGCACTGCCTGCTCGACCGTTTCGTACACCGCGAAGACCTTCGAGGAGCCATGCGGGTCGATTCCGCAGGTCACCTGCATATCGTCGGCAGCGGTGACTGCATCGACGACGGCTGAACCCATACGTCCGGCAAAGCCGGAAACGGCGACGTTGATCATGTTGAAGCTCCTTCGTAGAAAGATGGCGGCCTGATACGGCCGCCATCGATAGCTATCGGATATACCGCTTATTGGGACTCATGACGGCGACGAGGGGTGCGATTGGCACGGCCCGGGCGCACGTCGCGCTGGCCGCCTTCGCGTTTGCCGCCCTCATGGCGGTATTTCTGGTGCAGGGGTCACGTCAGCGCAAACACCTGCTGCTCGAGAAACAGGAGGCCGACCGCATCATCGACGTCTCCACCGAACTGTTCGAGCGGTTTGCGACGATCGATTTTGAGAAGAACACCTACGAGTACCTCAAGAGGAGCGACGACGGGGAGGCCATAGCTGCAGAGGGG
>CALEWN010000014.1 GCA_937925385.1 uncultured Senegalimassilia sp. | reverse complement strand
TACGCAGTAGCGCAGGAGCTGCTTCTTCTCTTTTTCGCTGAGCGCTTGCATGTGAAGCCTTTCGTACGCGGCCGGGATAAGCCTGCTGCCCATTGACAAGGGAGAGCGTACCGCCGCAAGGACGCGCGCGGCTCGGCTTCTCCCGCCTACTTGCTTAAAGCCAGATAAGGAAGAAGGCAGGCACGCGGCGCCCGCCTTCCCATACATTACGCTGCATTATAGACGACCCGATAGGCCTTAGAATCAAGCACAGTGGGCGAACCGGTGAGCCAGAACGATTATCGGCCCCCAAACGAAACAACACGTCCCCTGTTTATCCGAGGGGCGAACGCGTCAGCCATCACCGCGTCGGCGGCGAAGGCGATGTACGACGATGTCCAGCAGCACAAGCGCCATAGCTGCCGCGACGATGAGGACCGCAATCTCGCGCTTGCCCCAATGTCTTGCCAGAAGGCTCTTCTGGTCGGCTGCCTCCTGCTCGACATATTCGGTGCGATCGCAATGGACGAGCAACCGGTGGTCGTTCACGCCGTAAGGCGTGCAGGTCACAAGCGTAAGTTTGTCGGTCCCCGGCTCAATGACCAGCGATTCGACCTCGTCGGGCCACACCACTTCGGAGCCCGTCACCCTGTACGCGAGCGTCTGATTCATGGTGTGAAGAAGGACCAGGTCACCCTCCTCAAGCGCATGGATGCCATCGAACATGCTGAGGTTGCGCATGCCGGAGTGGGCCGTGAGAACGCAATGAGAGGACTCCCCACCCACAGGCAGGCTTGTTCCCTCAAGATGGCCGACGCCGGCCATAAGCGCCTCCTCGCCCGTGCCGTGGTAGATGGGCATGCTCACGTTGATAGAGGGAATCTCCACCCAGCTCATCATGGGGTCACGGTCGAAAATGAGCTGCTCCTCGTAGGGCGCGACCTGATCAGCGGGAAGCTCGGTGCTCTCGCCGGCAAGCAGCTCGTTGTACGCCCGCGCCTGGAGGAGGATCCGCTCGCGCTCCTGCGCAGGAAGGGCGTCCACCGTGCTGGACACGGCATCGATCTGGTTGAAAACGCCCGCCGCCTCGAACCGGTCGAGAACCCAGGGCCACACCATAAGGCCGACGCCGATAAGGATGACGAGCATGGTGATGAGCCGATCGGCCCAGCGAGGCAAGCGCTTGCGGCGCCTCTTGCCGCTCGGAGCAGAGGCGCCTGTCGCTGCGAGCTTGTCTCGGCGCTTCATCTACTCCTCGGGCTCCGTACGACGGCGACGGATGATGCGCGCCACGCCGATGACGAGCACGACGCCGCCCGCGATCCAGGTAAGCGTCACGCCGTCAAGACCGGTGACGGGAAGGCCCACGGACTTGGCGTTGCCGACGTTGATGGTCACCTCGCCGGTAGCGGCATTGGTGCCGGAGCCCTCCACGCCGGTCAGCTTGTGGTCACCGGCAGTGCCGTCGAGCGTGCCGAAGGCGATATCGCTACGACCCTTGTCGGACTCGGAGACCGCCGCCGTAAGGCCCGTCACCTTCATCGTCGTCTCGTCATACGTCGGGTTAATGGTGAAGGTGAAGGGGTTGGCCTCGGTGTACTTGGTGTCGTCGGGGGTTTGGACCTCGGTCACTTTGTAGGAGCCGGCATCAAGGCCGCCGACGGCGATCTTGCCATCGCTGCCGGACGTGAACTTCACGTACTCGGGAAGGTTGTTAGCGTCGGCAACGGTCACGAGCTGGCCCGCGATAACGCCCGCAGTCTCATCAGCCTTCGAGGCGACGTACTGCCCCGCGGTGTTCGCGTCGACGGACTGGATGGCGAAGACGGCGCCCGCAAGCCCCTTCTCGGTGCCCTGATCGACCTTGTTGAGGTTGAGCTTGAACGCGAAGTCGGCGACGGTGTCCTCGATCGTCTCGCCCGTACCCTCGGTGTACGGGTTGTTGGAGTACGTGAGCTTGACGGTGTTGGGGTTGCCGCCCTTGTTGCCATCGGAAGCGTTGCCGATCATGGCGTTGCCGTTGAGCTTCGCCTTGTAGATTACGACGATCTGGGTATCTGCGGTGACGCCCTCGACGTCCTTAAGGCCCTTATCGCCGTTGCCGACCTTGAACTCCACCGTCAGCGTTTTGCCGGCATATTCCACCGTGTAGTGGTGCGCATCGATCTTGTTATAGGCGCCACCGTTCACCGCGTACACCTCAACCGAGTCGTTGACGTAATCAAGACCGCTGGAAAGCACGTCGTTGAACTTATAGGCATAGGCGCTGAACGTGGCGTAGTTGCTGGCGATCGTGCCGGTGAGCTTATAGTTCACCTCCTGACCGATTTGGGAATCGGCAACATCCTTCCATTTCTCGGAGTTCGTGAGGTCCACACCGGCGGCATCCGCGTCGTCGAGGATCTTCTTCTCGACCGTGGGCACGCCCTTCTTGGGGGTAACGGTCGTCGCGCTGGTACCATCGATCACGGCGTACACGGGAGAGGTGAAGCCATCGGTCGACTTGCCGTCAGGGGTGCCGGCGATAGCGGTGAGGAACAGCCAGTAACCGGCCTCGAGCCCGGAAAGGGACGCATTACCCGCGGTCGTCGTCTGCCAAGCAGAGCTGCCATTCAGCTTGCCGGCGATCGCGCTCAAGACGTTATCGCTCGCAACCTTCGAATCGGTTCCGGTAACCCCAGCGTGAGCGCTCAGCCAATCGGCGGCATCCTGTGCGATGTAGCTGCTATAGGACGAATCTTTCTCCTGGATAGCGGCCACTACGGCGGTGCGGACCTCGTCACTTGCCCACTCGATGTTGCTCACCGTCGTGCCCTCGGCGGTCGCCGTGACCGTCGCCTTGAAGATCTGGATGCCCTTATAGGTCGTGGACGCCGCATAATCGGCATCCGCGAACGTGACGGTCGACCCCGTATCCGCAAACGCCATAGCTGCAGGGGCGGCGACGCTGCCGAAAGCCAACGTCGCGGTAAGGCCCGCCGTAAGAGTAAGACGGGCGAACTTCTTCTGTGCTTTCAAGTCCGGTTCCTTTCTATACGAAGGTTATTGATGTAATGACAACGACGCTCGAGCCGCCTTTCGAGCCGAGCGCCGGAAGCAAACGAACGGCGGCGCGGCTACGGCGGGGACAACGCGCCAAATAGCGCGCAACGGCTACTTGTCACGACGGCCTCCTCCCCGCCTGATGAAACGCAATCCGGCAACGAGCAGGATCGCGGCTGCCGCCCCGGCGACTGCGAGCACAACCGCAACAACCAGGCGCCGGTCGCCGGTTTCGGGAAGAAGCCCGGCGAGCCACTCGCCCGGGCTTGAGGGCTTCGGGGAGTTCAGGACCGCAACCTCCACGGCTCCCGAGGCGGCGTCGGCCCCGTCGACGCGCAGCGGCTTGTCGGCGGACACGGTGAGCGTCGGCCTCGCAGCCGCAACCTGCTCGACGTCAAGCCCCTCGACTGCAAGAGCGAGCGATCGAGCGCCCGTGAAGCCAACGTAGTTTTCGGGCGCCGCGATCTCCTCGACCGTAAGTGCCCCGGAGTCCACGCCGCTGACCGCAACACGCCCGTCCGCGCCAGTGGTGATGGTCGCGTCGCCCTCAACCCACGTCCCGTCGGCCGCAAGCCGGCGCCCGCGGTCGTCGGTAACGCGCAGCACGGCGCCCGAAAGCGTCCTTTGACCGTCGCTCGCGCGCTTGGCGAGCGCAACGTCCCAGGTATAAGCAGCGGCGTTGTCGCTCGGGGTGCGGGCATAGCCGCCCTCCCCACCCTGGTCGGCGAAGGGGGAACGCGGGTAACGCAGGTACACCTCGTTTGGATTGCCCTGCTCCGCCCCGCGGTTGGCGTTCGCGCCCAGCGGCGCGTTATAAATCACCACCACGCGCGCCCCGGCGGCGAACCTTCCAGCGCCGCCAAGCGCGGCAATGAGGTCACCCGTCCGCACGGTGAATGCGTTCGCCCCGGTATCGACCGAAACGGCGCACCCGGCGGTGATGTCCGTCCACCCGCCAACGGGCTCAGCGCCGACCGAACCGCCCGAAACGGCGACCGCATCGAAGCCGCCGTCGGTCCCTGCGGCCACATAAACGCGTGCGCTCGAGGCAACCTTAGAGGGATCGAGCCCCGCGCTCATAGCGTCAGCAAACTCGACCGTGTACGCGTCGTAGCCGACAAGGCCCGCCGGGATGGTGACGCAAAGGCGCCAGTACAGGTCATCGCCCACGGTGGCATCGGCGGCCTTGCCCCACGCGCCGTCCGAATCCTCGAGCACGTGCTTGCCAACCACCGGCACAGCAGCCTTGGGCGTAACGGTCACCGAAGCGCCGCCCACCAGCGTGAATATCGCCGCGGTGCCCGCCTGAGACTGGCCGATGGCATCCTCTTCGGCCATGACAAGCCAATACCCGGCGAGAAGCTCCACGGCGCAGCCGGCGGGAATGGCCCGGGGCTCCACGCCGGACGCGCGAATCGCGCGGGCAAGCCCCGTAGCCAGCGAAGGGGTCATGTGCCCATCGGCGTCAAGCCACTCGGCAACGTCCTGGGCAACGGCTCCCGCGACATCCATGCCCGCCTCGCGTAAAACGGGAAGCGCGGCGTCGCGCACGGCGTCGCTCGCCCACGTCACGTCGGTGGCCATCTTGTCCCCGGAGCCGTCCCCATCGGAAATATCCGCGTTGAAGAGCTGGTACGCCTCATACGCGTCCGCGGCCGAACCCGACACCGTAAGGGTGCCGGTAGCTGCGGCATGCCCAGATGCGGAGAAAGCAGAGGCCGACCCCGGCAGGATCGCCGCGAGCACAAGCGCAAGCGCGCAAAGAAGGGCGACGAGCCTATGGGCACGAAACCCGAAGCTGCAGCTAATCACGGCTCAACCCTCCCTTCTTCGCACGGTTGCGACGCAGATGTATCCGGGCGGCAGCAAGGGAAACAAGCACGGCACCGATCAGGTACGTGACCATCGTTCCCACGCCGCCGGCGGCGGGAAGGGTTGCCGAATACTTGTTGGTGAAGGTCGGCAGAGCCGATGTTCCGCCGTCGTAGACAACGGTCGCGTCAAGCTTCCCGTCGCCATTGGCCACGTTAACCGTGACGCCATGCTCGGCGGTGTCGTAGGTGATGTGGTCCTTGACGTTGCCCTCAGCGCCCTCGGGGACGACCTCGGAGATGGTGTAGCGGTATTCGCCCGCTTTGCTGCACTCGATGGTGAAGGAAACGTTGCCCTCGGCGTCGTTGGTCACCGTTTGGAGCACCTTCCCCTCGGCGTCCTTGAGCGCGAACGAGAACTGCCCCGCCTTGAAGGTGCCGCCTTTGAGCACCTTCTTCGCTTTGATGACCGCAGATCCCGTCAAACGATCGTCGTAGACCCAAACCTCGTCCTTCTTGCCATCGCCGATGATCTCGTCCTTCCTGTCATCGCCGATGACCTCCGCAACGATCCGCTTCGCCTGTTCAAGCGCAGCCTGGTAATGCTCGTCGCTCGCGTTGCCCTTGAGCATGATCCACTTGGGCTCTGCTGCGGCGTAGCCCTCAGGCGCCTTCGATTCCACGAGCTGGTAGAGCGTGCAATTGCTCATTGCGTGGCCTTCCGCGCCAAACGAGATCTTGCCGTCGTCATTGGTTGTTGCAGTGCCGAACAGCGTTCTGGCGCTCTCCACGCCCACCGTCTCAGCCTGGTCCATGTCCACGCTATAAAGGGTGAACTCCGCGCCCTCAAGCGTCGCGCCGACCTGCTGGGCATCGTACTTGG
>CALEWN010000013.1 GCA_937925385.1 uncultured Senegalimassilia sp. | reverse complement strand
AACACGGCGAACTCGTTGCCCGAACAGGCGATGGTCTTGCCCAGCAGGTCCTCCACGCCGTTCCACTGCGTGCCCGCTTTCGCGATGATCGGCATGCAGCCGGTGATCATGTAGCCAGCGTAGATGGTCAGGTCCTGGCCCGAGGCAACGTGGGTGAGCGGCAGGTTCGTGCCGTTGTTGGACAGCACGTCCACCTTGCCGCTGAACAGGGCCTGGAACGCGTCGTCGGAGCTGGAGAACACGTTGACCTCCACGTTGACGCCCTCTTCGGCAAGGTAGCCCTGCGCGTCGGCGATGGCGTTGAAAATGTGGCCGTCATTAGTGGTGCCCAGGCGCACGGTCGGCGCGTCCTTGGAAGCGTCGGCGGTGGAGGCGCCGCCCGAGGACGCGTTAGAGGCGCAACCGCCCAGCGCCAGGCTGGCGGCGGCGACGGAGGCCAGGCCGATGAAGCTGCGGCGGGAAACGTTGTCGATCATGGGTCGATCCTTTCTTGTGGCGAATGTCCTAGCTTGCTATGCGGAAGGGCCGCCCGGCCCTAGTCCTCAACGTGGCTCAAAACGTCCTGGTTGATGTAGCCCACCAGCTCATTGCGTAAATCCATGATGAAGCGGCTTTCGTACATCTCTTTTCGGGAGGGTTTGCGCTCAAGCGGGATCTCCTTCTGGAAGATCACCTGGCTCGGCGACTGCCCGAACACCACGATGCGGGTGGCCAGAAGCAGCGCCTCCTCCACATCGTGCGTGACGAAGAACACCGTTTTCTTGCGCTCCTCGTGCGACCACAGGTCAAGCACCATGTCCTGCAGGCGCGCCCGCGTCACGGCGTCAAGCGCGCCGAACGGCTCGTCCATCAGCAGGATCGGCGGGTTCATGGAGAAGCTGCGGGCGATGGCGCAACGCTGTTTCATGCCGCCCGACAGCGATTTGGGATACTTGCCGAGCACCTCGTCCTTCAGACCCACCTCGCGCAGCGCCCGGCGCGCGATGTCGCGGCATTCCGCCTTCGACTTCTCGGGGAAGCGCTGGCGAAGGGCCAGCACGATGTTCTCCCCCGCTGACATCCACGGGAACAAACCGTAATCCTGAAAGACCACGCTGCGCTCAAGGCTGGTGCCGTCGATAGGCTGCCCGTCAACGCAGATCGACCCCGACGAGGGCGCTTCCAGGCCCGCCATCAGGCGCAAAAACGTCGATTTGCCGCACCCGGACTGGCCGAGCAGGCACACGAAGTCGCCTTCGTTCACGCGTATGTTCACGTCCCGCAAGATAAGCTGGTCGGAATCGGCGTAGCGGAACGACAGGTCGTTCACGGTGATGTCATTCATGAAGTAAGTCTCCTGGCGCAGTGCGAGTGCGCATGCGCATTACGAAGCGAACAGAACGGTGAAGGGAGCGGGTTGCGCGGGCGCGCAAGCCGCGGAAGGCGACTGCACAGAAAGGCAATACTCCTTCGCCACCTGGGCGAACAAGGGAAGAGCGCGCGAAACGGCCTCGGGCGGCAGGCAGTACGACAGGCGCACATAGCCCGGGGCCCCGAAATCCGAACCGCCCACGGCAACGATGCGCTTGGCCGCCAAGCGGTCAAGCAACAGCCGCTCATCGCCGTCGGGCGCCGCCATCAGCAGGTAGAACGCGCCGTTGCCAGGCACCGCATCGAACCCGGCGTTCGCCAGCGCGGAAGTCAGCATGCGGCGATTGCGATCGTAGTAGGCGATGTCCACGGTGTCGTCCGCGCAGGCAGCCGCCATGCGCTGCGCCGTGGCGGGCGCGTTCACGAAGCCGATGTCGCCGAGCGAGCGGCGGATGCCGGCAAGAAGGGCGTCGCGATCGGCCATCCCCGGCGTCAGCGCGGCATAGCCGATGCGCTCGCCGGCGATGGAAGCGGATTTGCTGAACGAATACACCACGGCGGTGTTGCGATAAATAGCCGGCCACCAGGGGTTTTGCGCACCGTCGTACACCAGGTCGCGATATGGCTCATCGGAAAGCAGCAGAATCGGATGCCCGAACGCGCGCTGCGCGCGGAACAGCGCGCCGGCGATGCCATCGGCCGCTGCGGCCGGATAGACCACGCCGCTCGGATTGTTCGGCGTGTTCACGATGACCAGCTTCGTGCGCGGCGTAAGCGCGCGCTCGAAGGCAGCAAGATCGGGCAGCATGGTCTCTTCGTCGAACGGAACCTCAACCAAACGGGCGCCCCAATTCTCGACGAACACCCGATACGCCGGGTAGCAGGGCAAAAACGCAACCACTTCGTCCTCGGAGTCGAGCACCGTTTGCATAAGCGCGTTGATGGCGCTTGCCGCTCCTGTGGTCATAACGATATCGGAAGCTTTGTAAGGGGTGTCGAACCTGCGCGCCAGCGAAGCGGCGATGGTCGAACGGACATCGGCATACCCGGAGCTATCCATATAGCCGTGCAGCTCCGGCGCGGTTTTGCGCGCGGTTTCTTCCAACGCAGCGCGCACACCCGCAGGGCACGGAGCCGAAGGATTGCCGATGCTGAAATCGAACACGTTATCGACACCATGGGCTTTCTTCAGCTGCTCGGCTTTCTCAAAAGCCTGGCGAATGGCCGACGATGTACCAAGACGTTGTTGCATGAACCGCGAAACGAGCATTTCTCTTTCCTCCTGTGCGCAACCTGCGCACGACGAACCCATCCCCGGCGCACGGCGCAAGAGGACACCGCCGCCTCTCCGCGACGATGATCTTAACGATGGGAAAACGCGTCGAGAGTCGGGCCCCAGATGTGCCCGAAGGACGCAATGCAGAAATGCTCGAACTTGGCAGAAGACGTTCAAGCGAAAAGGATTGTAGCGCAGAAACCGCGCCAGGATACACGGGAACGCCCACTTTTGTGCACGTGCGCAAAAGTGCCGCTGTCAGCATGTTTTTGCTGGTCAATGGCTTGTTCAACCCTAAAGGGGTCGTACCGGTTCGACCAAAATGCCCCCATTAGTGGCAACTCGGGCACAAGAGCGAACGGGGGACGGAGGTGCGTTCACGGAGAGCATTCGGGAATGCAAAGAGCTAACGCGTGAACGCACCTCCGTCCCCCGTTCACCCGTCTGCGCTAGCACAACTGGCTATAGGGATTGCCGTAAAACCACCCTCGCGTGAATACAATGAGCATGATAAAATGTAGCTGTACCAGCGAAGCCCGGTAGCGTTAAGGGTCACGGGCGGAGCCAGTATTAACGAGTTAGGGTCGGTTGCCGCCGGCCCTTTCTATTTCTCCTGGACTTCGTCCACTCGCTTTTTTCTTCCGCCCACAAAGGTCGACAGCCATAAGAAGCACCGCCAACCAATTCGGTAAAACCGACAAGATGAAACTCAGAATTTCTTTCAGCATAAGGCATCGCCTCTTCCTATACAGGTCGAGGCTCCGCCCGCGTTGGACTTCGCTGGTTTCGCTAGTATAGCAGGTATAGTACATACGTTCTATATATTGAAACTCGCTGAATCTGCGCTCAAATACAGAGAAACGCTCCCCCACCGATTCGGTGGGGGAGCGTTTCGTTTGCGGTTAGGTTAACGCTGCGTTTTACCCCTGGTACCCGTACAGGTTGCCCTCGCCCGTGTACTGCACCTCGCCGGTGCCGGAGATGATGCGGCCGACGCGATAGGTCTTCTCGCCGGCTTCGGCCAAAGCGGCCTCGACTTCCTCGGCGCGCGCGGGGTCCACGATCAAGATCATGCCCACGCCCATATTGAACGTCTTAAGCGCCTGCGGCTCGGACAGCTCGGCGGCGTCGCACACGTACTTCGCCACGGCCGGCACGGGCCAGGTGCCCAGGTCAACCTGCGCATCCACACGCTCGTTCAGCGCGCGGTTGAGGTTCTCGGAGATACCGCCGCCGGTGATGTGGGCCAGCGCACGCACGGCGCCCGGGCATGCCTTCAGCGTGCCGAGCACCTGCTTCACGTAGATGCGCGTAGGCGTGAGCAGCGCGTCGGCCACGGACTGGCCGTCCAGCGCCTCCACCGGCGCCAGCAGCTCTTCGCGGCTTTTGCCCTCCACGCACACCTTGCGGGCCAGCGAGTAGCCGTTGGAGTGCAGGCCCGAGGATGCCAGGCCGATGAGCACGTCACCCTCGGACACGCTTTCGGGGTCGAGCATCTTCGGCTTGTCGACAACGCCCACGGTGAAGCCGGACAGGTCGTAGTCGTCGGGGTCCATGACGCCCGGATGCTCGGCCATCTCGCCGCCGATGAGCGCGCAGCCCGCCTGACGGCAGCCCTCGCCGATGCCGGCGACGACCTCGGCCACGTGTTCCTTACGCAGCTTGCCGATGGCGATGTAGTCCAGGAAGAACAACGGCTCGGCGCCGCACGCCAGGATGTCGTTGACGCACATGGCCACCAGGTCGATGCCCACCGTGCCGTGCTTGCCGGCCAGCTGGGCCACCTTAAGCTTCGTGCCCACGCCGTCGGTGCCGGAAACCAGCAGCGGCTCGGCCATGTCCTTGGCCGCCGCGATGCTGAACAGGCCGCCGAAGCCGCCAATGTCGCCGACGACCTCCGGGCGATACGTGGAGTGCACCGTCTCCTTGATGGCGTCGACGGCGCGAGCGCCCTCGGCGGTGTCCACGCCTGCTGCCTGGTACGTAACTTCCTGCTTCGTCACTGGATGCTCCTTATCTGATAGGCGGGAACCCGACCGACCCTGCGGCCAGCGTTCCCGCACCGTTAACCTGCTAAAACCCGGACACTTCGGGGACGTACCCTTATCTGTCCGGATTCGCGCAAACCGCGGACAGGTGGGCGCCGAACGCACCTCCGTCCCCTGTTCGCGCATCGCGCGTTAAACGCTGACCTGGGTGTTCTCCGCTTCTTGCGCTTCCTTCTCGTAGGCGGCGGCGAAGTCGGCCTTGGTCATGAAGCTGTTGCGCGCGGTGTAGGCGGGGATGTCCACAGGGTACTCGCCCGAGAAGCATGCCTCGCAGTAGCCCGGCGTGCGTACGTCGGGCAGGCTGTCGCGAAGGCCCTGCAGGCTGATGAATGCCAGCGAGTCGGCGCCCATCCACTCGCACATCTCCTCGTTGGTCATGTTCGCGGCGATCAGCTGGTCGCGCGTGTCGGTGTCGATGCCGTAGAAGCACGGCCACATGACCTCGGGGCTGACGATGCGCATGTGCACTTCGGTGGCGCCGGCGTCGCGCAGCATCTCGATGAGCTTCTTGGACGTGTTGCCGCGCACGATGGAGTCGTCGATGACCACCAGGCGCTTGCCGCGGATGACGGAAGGCAGCGGGTTGAGCTTCAGGCGGATGCCCAGCTGGCGCATGGCCTGCGTGGGCTGGATGAACGTGCGGCCCACGTAGCGGTTCTTCACGATGCCATCCGAATACGGGATGCCGCTTTCGAAGGCGAAGCCCATGGCCGACGGGATGCCGCTGTCGGGCACGCCGAGCACCAGGTCGGCCTCGGCCGGCGCCTCGCGGGCCAGGATGCGGCCCATGTTGCGGCGCGCCTGGTACACCGACTGGCCGTCCATGACGGAGTCGGGACGGGCGAAGTAGACGTACTCGAAGATGCAGCTGGCGCGCTTGCGCGGCTCGACGCCCTGCTCGGAGGTCACGCCCTCCTTGTTGAAACGCACGATCTCGCCGGGCTCGACGTCGCGCACGTACTCGGCGCCCACGATATCCAGGCCGCAAGTTTCGCTGGAAACCACCCAGCCGCGATCATCGGGCAGCTTGCCGATGCACAGCGGGCGGATGCCGTTGGGGTCGCGGAACGCGTACAGCGTGTCGGGGCTGGCCAGCACCATGGCATAAGCGCCCTCCATGTACTGCATGGCGTAGCGGATGCCCTCGCGCAGGTGATGGGTCTTCTGCGTGACGCTGCCGATGGCCTTGGCGGCAACCTCGGAGTCGGTACCGGCGCGCAGCTGGATGCCCTCGTCGATCATGCGGGCGCGCAGGCTGTTGGTGTTCACCAGCGTGCCGTTATGCGCCAGCGCGATGAGGATCTCGTCGATGGCCGAGATGTGCGGCTGCGCGGCCTCCCACGACGCGGCGGCGCCGCTGGTGGAATAGCGCGCGTGGCCCACGGCCACATAGCCTTCGAGCGCGGCCAGGCGCGATTCGTCAAACACCTGGGTGACCAGGCCCAAGTCCTTCGACACCATGATGGTCTCGCCATCGCCAACGGCGATGCCGGCCGACTCCTGCCCACGGTGCTGCAGCGCCTGCAGGCCGAAGCACGTCATGCGTGCGACGTCCTCGCCGGGGGCGAACACGCCGAACACGGCGCACTCCTCCTCCAAGCGATCGGGGCGCTCTCCTGGCAGAATCGAGGTGCTCATGCTGCAGTCTCCTTTGCCGCTTCGCTGACGGCGGCCACGTCCTCGGGGTTGATGTTGCTATCATCGGCAACGACGCTGCTGGCCGCTGCTGTTGAACCGGATTCGTACGCGAACAGCACCCACCGGCCGTTGCTGGCCAGGTTGTCGCAGGTGGAGAACGCAAACGTGTGCTTCATATTGGCCGCGGAGGGAAGGCCCGCCACCGCAACGGCGGAGCGGTCGACCTTGTCCTGCACGTAGGCCTGACGCTCATCCTCGCTGGCGAACGCCGTTTGAGCAAGGGGGTCGTCGGCCGCGCAATGCACGATGGAGAAGGTGGTGAGCTGGTAGTTCGCCGTGGGCGTGAACACGTACACGATGCGGTGGCCGTTGAACGTGTCCGCGTCGCCGAAATCGGCGAAGGGCGAGAACATGGAGCCGTTGTTCAGATGGTGCCCGTACACGATGTTGTTCGCATCGGAGAAGTCGGCAGCGTTGGCCGCGGACAGGAAGATGCTGCCGAACGACACCCAGCCGGTCTGCCCGTAGAAATCGGTTTTCAGGTAGTGCTCGTCGTCGGTGCCGTGCACTATGGGGAAGTTGACGGTGGTGCCGGGAACGTAGATCCACCCCACCACGTCGGGGTTGATGGCCCGCAAGGCATCCCAATCGACGGTGAAGCTTGCAAGGTCCGTACGCTGAAGCTCGGCGGCATCGGGGGCGTTGAAGCCGATCTGCTCGAGCTGCTTGTTGTTCTGCTGGCCGTGCCAATAGCCGTAGCCGATGAAGGCCAGCGCGCCCGCGGCGCATAAGAACACGATGAGGGAGACGATGAACACCGCGCGCCACACGCCGCCAGAGCGCTTGCGCTTGCCCTGGGATACGGGAACAGGGCGCACGGGACCTTGCCCCTGCGGGGTTGCGTGCGCGCCGCGCGCTTGCGCGCGGTTATGCTGGTATTCGGACAAATCACGCCTTCCCAAGCGTCGAAGCGCGCAAAGCACGCAATGACGCCTCCGCAGCAGCTCGGAAACCTCATCTACCTGTTACATACTACGAAACATCCCCAGGTCGGGGGACATGCCGCCGGCGAAATGCCGGAAATCAACGCAGGATGTTCGAAAAACCGCCCAGCACCCGGGCGGCACGACGCTGAAAGCCGGCCGGCAAGCATTCGCGACGCCCTCCCCTCAAAGCGCGCCCTCGCATGCGCCGATCCCGCACACGCCCGTAGGCAGCCGTCCAGCACCCGGGCGGCGCGACAAGCCGAAAACGCAAGGGAGCGCACCGTGCGCAAAGCACGACGCGCTCCCCCGCCTCGGACTGCCGCTAGGCATTCCGCGTTCGACCTATTTCTTCTTCATCTCGTCGAAAAAGCCCTTCAAAATGAAGCCGATGATCACGATGACGATGACCGCCACTATAACCGGAATAGTCCAACTTGGCATGATGCCACCCCTTTTCAACTATATATGCGTCAGCCGACTCCTAAATCGGCCGACGCCCTGCACCCATTATGGTTATCAAGCAATACTACCGCGCCTTCACTCGCCGTGCAACCGCACCTCAAGAGCATCGTTGATGGTTTCAAGCGCCTTGACGCGGGCGAAGTGCTTGTCGTCGGATTCCAGCACGATCCACGGCGCGAACGGTGTGGACGTCAAGCGGAACATGTCCTCGACGGCGCTTTTGTACTGCGGATACTTGTCGCGGTTGCGCCAATCCTCGTCAGTGATCTTCCACTGCTTGGCGGGGTCCTCCTGACGGGCGCGGAAGCGGGCCAGCTGCTCTTCCTGGCTGACATCAACCCAGAACTTCAGCAACACGGCGCCCCAGCGCACCAGCTCCTGCTCGAACTCGTTGATCTCGTCGTAGGCGCGCGCCCACTGCGCATCGGTGGCGAAGCCCTCCACGCGCTCCACCAGCACGCGGCCGTACCAGCTGCGGTCGTAGATGCCCACGTGCCCCGCCTTGGGAAGGCGCGTCCAGTAGCGCCACAGGTGGGGATGGGCAAGCTCAGGCTTAGTGGGCGCCGGGCTGGGGAAGATGGTGTAGGCGCGCGCATCAAGGGCCTGCGCCACGCGCTTGATGGCGCCG
Source organism: uncultured Senegalimassilia sp. (assembly GCA_937925385.1). Lineage (GTDB taxonomy): Bacteria > Actinomycetota > Coriobacteriia > Coriobacteriales > Eggerthellaceae > Senegalimassilia. The sequence goes on along the minus strand of CALEWN010000013.1, from coordinate 18,277 downwards.
CCCTTGCCCGCCGCGTCCCAACCCTCGAACATGAGCACGAGCGGGACGCGCGCCTGGTACATCTCCATCTCCAGCTTGTTGAGGCGCTTCTGCTGCTTTTTCAGGCGGTCCTTGTACTCGTCCTGTTCGAGCACCAGGCTGTGATCGACCTCGTCAAGATTGGGAACGCGATCGACGATGCGGAAGCGGCTTGCGCGCGGGGCGTGCGCGGCCTGCGCCGCCGCCTGCGCCGCGGCGTGTTCGGCAACGGCCCGCTGCTGCTCGGGGGAACGGCCTTCCAGCGGAATCTCCTCCACCGCCGCGCCGGAGCTGTTGGCCTGCGCCTTCGCGGCAGCGGCAAGGGCGGCAGCATCCTTCTTCGTATGAAGCGCCTTCTCGAGCGCGTCGACGAGCGTCTCGGTGATCTTGAGGTTGGCGCGGCGCTTGTCCTCGCCGTTGATCAGGTGCCACGGCGCGTAGGAGAAGTCGCTGCCCTCGAGCAGGTTGTCGTACAGGCGGTACGCCTCCTCGTATTCGCCGATGGTTGCCATCTTGCCGTCGGACACGCGCCAGGCGGTGGCCGGATCGCGGCGCAGGTTCGTCAGGCGCTTGCGCTGCGCCTCCTTCGTCACATGGACGAAGAACTTCACCACCACGTAGCCGTCATCGGTGAGCTGCTTCTCGAAGTCGGCGGAGCTGGCAAGCGCGCCGCGCAGAGCATCGATATGGCGCTCCTCGGCGGCCTCGCGCACGGCGCGCGCCACGGTGGCGCGGGGGTGGAGCACCTTGCCGTTTTTGATCTTCACCTCGCCGAACTGGGTGTAGAGCATGCGCTGCACGGCCGAGGTGTACCAGCCGCGGTCGTAGAAGGTGATGGTGCCGCGGCCGCCGAGCACCTTCCAGAACTGCTGCATCATGGGATAGAAGCCGCCCACGCCGTGCTCGGCGCCCGGGAACGACGCCGCATCGACGGCGTTGAAGTTCTCGGTGACGTACACGCTGGTGGCGCGGGCGTCCAGATTGTACATAAGGTCGGAGATGCGGCTGCCCTTGCCCGCGCCGTTCCAGCCCTCGAACAGCACCACAAGCCCCACGCCGGCAACGCGCGCCTGCTGTTGCAGCACGACCAAGCGCTCGGTCAGCGCATCGCGGCGCGCCTTGTATTCGTCTTTCGGAAGCGTTTTCTCAGAGAAATCGACGGTCTCCAGCATAGGCGGCCCTCCCCTTCGCAATAGATACCATCCCGCACGGCTAGCGGCCCCAATAGCGCAACGGCGCGTGCAGCATGGCGGGAATCCTTACCTTCATGCTAGCACACGCCGAAGCGGGAACGGCGGCGACGGGGAATCGTAACCAACCGTTGACTTTAGCTGCGACGCCGGCGCATCGCGACGGCCGCCGCAAGGGCCGCCGCCACCGCCACACAGGTTGCCGCGGCGCCGATCTTGGCGGCGAAGAGCTTGAATTGCCTGACGTAGCGTTTTCCTAGCATAGTTTGAACACCTATTATTGTAGGGATGGCAGGGCCCCACCACGCGAGAATCGGCAGCTGAGGGCAGCCGCCAACCCAACCCGCCGCCTTCCCCGCCCTTGAAGGCGGCAACGTTAAGGGAGCGTAAAATCTTCGCCCAAAAGCCGTCAGCGCGGGCTGCGCACGTCAAGCGATGGCTCGCAACCTTTATCATGGGTACGGCTCACTTCATGCCGACGCGCCGCGCCGGCATCAACGCAAGCGGGACCGGCGCCTAGCGCCATCGAGGAAGGAAAACGGCAATGCCCACCTACGGCGTCATCGACCTGGGGTCGAACTCCATTCGCCTTGTCATCTACGAAGTGAAGGACGATCGTCGCAGCACCTATTCCAGCAAGGACTTCAAAAGCATCATCAACGACAAGGTGATGGCGGGCCTTGCCGCGTTCGTGGAAGACGGCGTGTTCACCTCCGACGGCGTGGACCGCGCGGTCAACGTGCTGAAAAGCCACATGAAGCGCGTGCGCTACTTCGGCTGCAAGCGCGTCGACGTGTTCGCCACCGCCGTGCTGCGCAACGCCGTAAACTGTGACGAAGCGGTCGCGGAAATCGAGCGGCGCTGCGGACTGGCGGTCACGCTGCTCTCGGCGCGCGACGAGGCGCACCTCGGGTTCGTCGGCGCCCGCTGCTCAACCTCGCTTGAGCGCGGCACGCTCGTCGACATCGGCGGCGGCTCCACCGAGCTCACCCGCGTCGAGGGCGGCCGCGACAGCGACGACGTCAGCCTGGGCCAGGGCTCGCTGTCGTCGTTCGCGCGCTTCGTCCGCAACATCCTGCCCGCACCCATCGAGATGGACGCCATCGCCTGCGAGTTCCGCGGCAACCTGCGCAAGCTTCCCAGCCTCGAGCCCTACAAGGCCCCCACGCTCTACGGCGTGGGCGGGTCCACGCGCGCGGCGGCCAAGCTGGTCCAGCAGCTCGACGAGCTGCAAACGCGCCCGCGCGAGATCCAGGCCGAGCAAGTGCAGCAGATTCTCCGCGCCTGTCGGGAAAACCCCGCCGCTTTCGGGCACGCGGCCCTGAAGGCCTCCGCCGAGCGCGTGCACACCATGGTGCCGGGCTGCGTCATCTTAGCCGAGCTCTTCCGCCACCTTGGCGCCGATAAGCTGGTGATTTGCAAGCACGGCGTGCGCGAGGGATACCTGGTCGAGCGCATGCTCGGGGCCGTGTCGGCACCCCCGCAGGCGGACTGATCCAATCCGAAACAGAATCGTTACCTTTTTCACCCCATTTTTCCAACCACGGTGGCGGATTCAGCTGGTCGCAGCATCAAAACAGAGTAAAATATGAGTTGAGGAGACGTGGTTGTTGGGGAACCCCGTCACCTTGGCGTCGCACGTTATGCAATCATCGATTCCACTTGGCCGCCCTCGCGCGCGGCCGCACTTACATCGAATCAACGAAGACGCATCGCCCGGCGCACGTTTCATCTATGACGTCGAGGGAAGGGAACGCCATGAAAGCAAACGAATCCACAACGCATATAGGATCCACGCCCTACATGCAGAACCGTGAGCTGTCGTGGCTCACGTTCAACGAGCGCGTGCTCGACCAAGGCGCCGACGAAACCGTGCCGCTGCTCGAGCGGCTGAACTTCATCAGCATCTTCTGGTCCAACCTCCAGGAGTTCTTCATGGTGCGCGTGGGCAGCCTGACCGACCTGTCGCTTCTGAAGAAGCAGGTCCTCGACTCGAAGACGGGCATGACCCCGGCCGAGCAGCTCTCCGCCATCCATAAGCGCTGCCATCAGCTCTACCCCGTGCAGGAGCAGACCTACGCCGAGGTGCGCCAGGCCCTAGCCGCGCACGGCGTGCGCCACCTGCGCCCCGCCGATCTCAACGACGAGCAGCGCGCCTTCCTGGCCGACTACACGGCAGCCAACATCATGCCGTTCCTGTCCCCGCAGATCATCAATTCGCGCCACCCCTTCCCCCACCTGGAGAACGGGTCGCTCTACGTCATCGTGCGCCTTAACGAGGAAGTGGGCCCGAAGAAATCCAAGAAGAAGGACAAGGCCAAGGACGGCAAAACCGTCAAGGCCGCCAAGATCCACCCCTCCGCCAAGGAAAGCGAGAACCTGGGCGCCGAGGGCGTCACCGTGGGCATCCTGCCCATGCCGCGCCAGTGCGCCCGCGTCATCAAGCTGCCGGGCGAGGGCTTCCAGTTCATCCTGCTCGAGCACGCGGTGGAGATGACCGCCGCCCAGGTGTTCAGCATGTACACCGTCAAGCACACCAACGTCCTGTGCGTCACGCGCAACGCCGACCTGGACGCCACGGAGAACACCGACGAGTCCGACGAGGATTATCGCGAGCACATGAAGCGCATCCTGAAGAAGCGCGGCCGCCTGGCCCCGGTGCGCCTGGAGTCCGAGCGCCCGCTTTCCAGCGTGCTGCAGGAGCTTCTGCTCGATCGCCTGAACCTCAAGCCGCATCAGACCTACGTTACCAGCGTGCCGCTCGACATGAGCTGGACCTGGGGCCTTGGAAGCAATCTGCCCGAGCAGGAGCGCATGGCGCTGTCCAACCCCCCGTTCACCCCGCAGTGGCCGGCATGCCTCGACCGCAACCGCTCCATCATCGAGCAGGTCTGCGAACGCGAGGTTCTGCTCAGCTACCCCTACGAGTCCATGGACGCGTTCGTACAGCTGCTGCGCGAGGCCGCGGCAGACCCCACCGTCATCTCCATCAAGATCACGCTGTACCGCCTGGCGCGCCAGTCTCACCTGGCCGAAGCGCTCATCGCCGCCGCCGAGTCCGGCAAGCAGGTCACGGCGCTGTTCGAGTTGCGCGCTCGCTTCGACGAGTCGAACAACATCGAGTGGTCGCAGCGCTTCGAGGAGGCCGGCTGCAACGTCATCTACGACTACAAGGTACACAGCAAGATCTGCTGCATCACGCGCCAAACCGAGAACGGCCTGCAGTACATCACGCAGCTGGGCACGGGCAACTACAACGAGAAGACGGCGAAGCTCTACACCGACCTGAGCTTCATCACCGCCGACGAGACCATCGGCCGCGATGCCACCGAGTTCTTCCGCAACATGCAGCTGGAGAACGCCTCGGACAACTACGACATCCTGTCCGTGGCTCCGCTGCAGATCAAGCCCGGCATCATCGCCAACATCGACAAGCAGATCGCCCTTGCGCGCGAAGGCAAGCCGTGCGGGCTGTTCTTCAAGACCAACAGCGTCACCGACAAGGACATCATCGTCAAGATCGCCGAGGCAAGCCAGGCGGGCGTGCCGGTCACGCTGCTCGTGCGCGGCATATCGTGCCTGGTCCCGGGCGTGCCCGGCTACACCGACAACGTCCGCGTGGTCTCCATCGTGGGCCGTTTGCTCGAGCACAGCCGCATCTACGGCTTCGGCCCGCGCGAGGACATCAAGATTTTCCTGTCCAGCGCCGACCTCATGACGCGCAACATGGAGAAGCGCGTCGAGATCGCCTGGCCCATCCTCGACGAGGGGCTGCGCAACCAGGTGCTCGACTACATCGACACGTGCCTGCGCGACACGGCGAAGCTGCGCGAGCTGAAGGCCGACGGAACCTACACCAAGCTCGGCGAGCTGGCCAAGCCCGACGAGCCGAAATTCGAGTCGCAGGACTTCCTCATCAAGGAGGCGCAGCGCGCCCGCGCGGCCGCTGCCGAGGCAAAGGCCGCGCGCAATGCGAACTCCCGCAAGCTCATGAACGAGCAGCGCCAAGCGCAAATGGCTGAAGCCGAAGCCAAGGTAGAGGCAGTGGCGAAAGCCGAGGCCGCAGCCGCAGAGGCGGCCAGGGAAGCCGAAGCCGCCCACAAGGCCGCGCTCGAGGCCGAGGCCGCCGCGAAAGCCGCCGAGGTGAAAACGGCCGCGAAGCCTGCCGCAAAGCCTGCGCCGGCGCCGCAGCCGCAGGCAACCCCCAAGCCCGCCGAGCCGGCATCCCAGCCCGTACCGGTAAAGGCCCAGGTCATCAACGAGCCCATGCAGGCGCCCAGCCACTCCGGCATTCAGCGACGCCCCGACAAACCCAGCTTGCTCGCCCGCATCCTAGCGAAGTTCATCCGCTAGCCAAGAAGCCCCGCTCACGCGGGGCTTCTTTTTTGCCTACGTGACCGAATAGAGCGATACGTCTGCGTTTTGTTGGCATATTGCTTGGTAGTCGCTCAATGGCAATCTGTGTTTCACCTGGTCACAGGCTTGCTCGAAAAGCGGCTACTCGAGTAAGCCCCATTAAAACGCAGACGTATCGATGGTTTGGCGTAGCGGATGGCGAGGAAAACGGATTCGCGAACTCGAAGGCTCGGTTGCGGGCGTGTCGGGGCACAAACGAAGCAGGGCCGACCCCGCGCATCGCGGAATCGGCCCTGGTGGCATTGCTTCTGTTGCTGCCCGACCCTTAGGCTCGGGCGTGCGCGGAAACGCCTAACGCGCAAGGGCGCTTGCGTACGCCGCTTAGATCTCCCAGCACTTGTCGTGGTCCTTGTTGGGCGTACGCACGTTGACTTCCTGGTTCTTCAGGGAAACGCGGCTACCCGCGGGCACGCTGGAGATGACGAATGCGCTGCCGGCGATGATCGAGCCTGTGCCGATAACGGTCTCGCCGCCGAGCACGCTGGCGTTGCTGTAGATGGTGACGTCGTCCTCGATGGTGGGATGGCGCTTCACGCCGGACAGCGCCTGGCCCGCGCGCGTGGACAGAGCGCCCAGCGTAACGCCCTGGTAGATCTTCACGTGGTTGCCGATATTGGTGGTCTCGCCGATAACGACGCCGGTGGCGTGGTCGATGAAGAAGTACTCGCCGATCTGCGCGCCGGAGTTGATGTCGACGCCGGTGCGGCCGTGGGCGTACTCGGACATGATGCGCGGGATGAGCGGCACGTCCTGCACGTACAGCTCATGGGCGATGCGGTACACGAAGATGGCGAAGAAGCCCGGGTAGCTGAAGATGATCTCTTCCTTGCTCTGGGCGGCCGGGTCGCCGTCGAAGGCAGCCTGCACATCAGTCAGCAGGATGCGCTGGATTTCAGGCAGGCGGCTGAAGAACGTGGCGCAAATCTCGTCGACGCGCGCGTCCAGCTCTTCGGTTGCCAACCCGCCGCGGAACAGCAGCGCCTCGCGCAGCTCGCGGCGCAGCGAATCCTCGATGCGGATGAGCGTTTCGCCGATGAAGTACTCGGGGTTGATGCCCGTGGGCGTTTCGTCGCCGAAGTAACGCGGGAACATGACGCGGCGCAGGTCCTTCACGATGTTCACGATGGCAAGCTTGTTCGGGAAATGCTTGTTCGGGTCGGTGAAGAAGATCTCCTCGCGCTCGCTGTAGTTTTTCGCGATGCCTGCAACGATGTCGTTCAATTGATCCTTGTCCAGCATGATGCCTCGCTCTCTCGTCTGTGAGCGCCTATATGTCTGGCCCCATCTTATCACGGTTGTCTCTAGACATAGTAGGCATTTCGGTTACGAATCGATAGGATGCAAAAGCGCCCGCGCCGTTCGCGCTCCGGCCGACGTGGCGCTAGGGCACACCAGCTCGAGCAGCGCGGGTGCAACACGCCAGGCGGCGAAGAATCTGGGCTATTCGCCCTTGGGGGAATCCTCGGGCTGCTTAGCCTCCGCCTTCTCGGCGGCGCGTTTGCGGCGGATCTCCTCGACGGCGGCGCGGAGGGCGGCCTCGTCCTCGGCGCGGGCCACCTCCTTGGTGGACCTCACCAGCTTGGCGAACTCGAAGCCGAGCAGCAGCACCAAAGGCACCACGATCAGCAACAGGAACACCAGCGGATTCGCGAACAGCGAGACCACGGTCCCGAGCGCCGCGGACACGAACACCACCTTGCCCACCACGTTCACCGCAGCCACCGGCTCGGAATCCTCCACGGCGTTGGCGTCGCCTTTGGTGTGGAACATGAGCTGGCCGTCCTCCTCGTACACGCTGGTGATGCGATGCGTGTTGAGCGCGCCTTCCAGGTTCGGCTGCGTTGAACGGAACGTGATGATGTCGCCCACCTGCAGGGTTTCGGGGTCGACGTCGTCGGTGATCAGGAACGAATGAACGGGAATGGCGGGCTCCATGGAGCCGGTGAGCGTGCGCATAAAGCTGTAGCCGCCAAGCGTGGGCACCTCGCCCGCCGGCGTGAACACCGTGCGCAGCAGCACCAACAACGCCAGGGCGATAACCACCGCCGCCAGCACGTTGATAACGCGAAGAACGTATTTCATTACTTGCGGCCACCCTCGAACGGCGCGCAGGCCTCATCGGAAGAAGCGCGACCGGCAGCCTGATCGCCGCCGGAAGCGGAGCCGTCAGCGCCGGAGGCATCGCCGGGCTCGGCGGGCGCGTCGTCGCCGCGCAGGCGGGCACGCAGGTAGTTCGAGAGCTTGTTGCCCTCGGCGCGCTTCTCCGCACGGGCCCTTGCGCGCTCCGATTGCTCCAAGCGGGCGTTCAGCTGGGCCAGGCGCTGCTCGAAGTCCTGCTTCGCCTGCGCCAGCTCCTGGGCATGGCGCTGCTCGGCCTGCGAAGCGGCGTCTTCGTGGACTTTTGCGGCAGCGGCAAGGCGCGACTCGGCGTCCTGCGCCTCGGCCCTGGCGGCTGCAAGCTCGGAAGCCGCCTGCTCCTTGTCGGCTGCGGCTTGGGCGGCCGCCTTGGCAAGCGCGTCCTCGCCCTGCGCCTTCGCAGCGGCAACCGCCTCATCGGCCTCGGCCTGCGCCGCGGCAACCGCCTCATCGGCCTCGGCCTGCGCCGCGGCAACCGCGGACGCCGCCTCAACCCTCGCAGCCTCCACCGCCGCGTCAGCCTCAGCCCTCGCAGCCTCCACCGCCTCGTCGGCCTCAGCCTTCGCAGCCTCCACCGCCGCGTCAGCCTCAGCCCTCGCCGCCTCAACCGCCTCGTCGGCCTCAGCCTTCGCAGCCGCCACCTTCGCAGCCGCATCCTCGAGGGCACCGCGAACCTCCGCCGCGGTCTCCTCGCGCATGCGCTCGAGCCGTGCCTGCGCGTCTGAGCGCGCCTGGGCGGCGTCCTGCTCGGCGGCGCGCTTGCCCGCTTCGGCATCCTCCAGCGAATCGCGCAGTTCGTCCAACTCCGCCTCGACAAGCTGCGCGCGCTGCGTCAACCCGGTTTCCCGCTGCTTGAGCTGGTCAACCTGGCCGGCAAGGTCGTCGCGCTCATCATGAAGCGCATGGACCTCCACCTTGAGCGACTTCAGCTGGCCCTGCAGCTCCTCGTTCTTACCCCGCTGCTCCTCAAGCGCCGCCTCGGCATCAAGTTGCGCCTGGGTGACTTCCTCGACGAAGACCTTGCGCACCTCCACGTCGGAGATATCGCAACTGTCCACGAACTCTTCCTTGATTTCCTTCACGAACTTCGGCACCACCGGCTCGCGCTGCTCGCTGGCAAGCTTGGTGAGGTTGCGGTCGTCGGAAACAAGGCTTTTGAACACCGCATAGTTGTTGATGAGGTTGGTATACATCTGCGTCAGGTACTCATCGTCGAACGCCAGCGCGGAGTCCTTCACCTGGATGCTGTAGCCCACCTTGTCGTAGCGCTCCATGAACTGCCACAGCTGGAAGCACTTGCGGTAATTCGGGTCCTTCATAATCAGGTTCGTGCGCTGAATGGGGCTGCGCACCACCGAGCACCCCTTCATGAGCTGGCAAAACGAGCTGCCGCGCAGCGCCATGACCAAGCGGCGCACGCGGTCGATGCGCATGAAGGTGTCCATGTTGTCGGCGTCGTTCTCGGCGAAGTTCTGGCGGTCCTTCACCGTCATCTCGACGTTGTACTCGATCTCCTCGTACGCATCGCCGATCTTGCTGTGCATGGTGAAGCGGTTGCGCACCTCGTTGCCCGTGGACCAGAAGATCACGTCCGTGCGCCTATCCACGAAGGTGAGCAGGCGCTGAATCAGGTGATATACGAAACGGTTCTCGTACAGGTCGTAGGTTTCGGCCATGCTCACGTTCAAGATCTTGGTGGGGTGCACGCCCCCGTCGTCAGAAGGCGCCAGGAACTGCGTGTTCTGGCTGAGGTGGCGCACGCTGTCGGCCGAGATCTTCTTGGCCAGCGAAACCGGCACCACCTCTTGCTCGGTGGTGATGAAGCGCCGCGGCTTCTCGATCACGTTGTTGATGGCGTCGAGCGAATCCTCGATCACCGAGATCCACTCCTCGTCGACCACCTTGACCAGCTCTTCGCGCTGTTGATCGATAGTGGTTTCGGAGGCCTGCGCCAGCTCGAAGAGATAACGGAAATACCGATCGTCTTCCTGAATGGGCCCCATCTGCTCGGCAAAGCTGCCGTACAGGTCCTGAATGGTGTCTGACATCTACATCTCCCGCAAGCAAACATGCTCGAGCGCCCTTGCAGGCGCTCGAGCCAATTCCTAGTACATGTTCTGGATTCGCAGCAAGTACGAAACGCTGTCGGGCAGGCCGCCCTCGCCGAAGGTCTTCTCGATGTACTCGATAAGGCCGGTCATCTCGTCGCGCACGAAGCTGACGTTCATGGACTCGAACTTCTTCAGCACCTTGCGCGCGATGATGTAGTCCATGCCGCCCAGCTCGGTGCCGCCGCACGCCACGTACACGGGGATGAAGTCGTACATCTGCTTGATGATGCGGTTGCCGAACGCCAAGCGGAAGCGCGTTTGCAGGTACTGGTCGAGCTTGTGCATCTTCTCCAGCACGTCCTCGGAGATGACGTGCTCCACCTTCGCCTTCTGGAACAGGTACTGCAAATGCTCGCTGGTGACGTGCACGCGCTCATGGCGCGGGCACTCGAACGCGTCGGCGCGCTCGTTGAGCTCGATGGGGATGGCGCGGTCGTACACCTTGTCGGTGATGGTGAACGTGGAGTCGTCATTGTTGGCGGTGCCCACGAACCACAGGCTGTCCGGGACGGTGATCTTGCCGTCGTGGAGCGCCCTCGGGTCGCCGTCCCACGCGGTGGGGACCAGCTCGAGCACCCACTCGTCATGGCTGGGCATTTCCAGAACCGACAAGATTTCGGCGAAGTAGTACTCCACGCGCGCCAGGTTCATCTCGTCGAGCACGATGAAGCTGGGGTCCTCGCGCAGGCCCGCTTCGTACAGGGCGCGCAAAAACTCGGTTTCGTTGAAGCGCTTGGAGAACTCGTTGAAGTAGCCGAGCACCTCGGTGCGGTCGCGGAACGAAGGCTGCACCGACACGATGGTGGCGGGGTTGTCCACGTAGCGGCTGAACGAATACGGCAGCGACGTTTTACCGGTACCGGAGATGCCCTCCAAGATGAGCAGCTTGCTAGCGGCCATGCCGGCAACGTAGCGGCGCACGATCTCAGGCGAGTAGTACAGCCCCAGCTCGCTGCAGGCGAACTCGCGGTAGCCCTCCACGAAATGCTCCAGCGTGATGGCGTCGTCGTAGACGGGCGGCTGCCAGTCGCGGTACTTCAGGTCGACGAGCGAGAGCTTGGGGAAGCGGTTGGCCAGGGAGATCTCCTTCTCCTCGGCAAGCGTCTTGGCCTCCACCGTGGCCTTTGCCATGGCCGCGGCGGCGTCCGAGACCGAATCGCCGTCAAGCGAAAGCGAGGCGGAACCCGCGACCACGCCGGGGACGCCTTCGCCTTCCCCGCCCGCAGACCCCCCCTTGCCAAGGACGTTGGCAACGGTGGGGATGGCGTCGTCGGTAAGGGCGGAAGCGCCCATGTAGGGGATGCGTTGCGTGCCGCCCATGGCGTTCACCTTGATGGCAAGGAGCTTGTTCTTCTCCTCCATAAGGTCAAGGACCTGCTTGTTCAGGCGCCCGATCTCGCGATACAGCGTTTTGTTGTCGGAGCTGTCGTGCTTAAGCTCACGGTGCACCTTCCATCGGCGCACCAGGATGATGACGATGAGCACGGGGATGGCCGCAAGCAGCGCGAACAGGATGACCGCACCGATCTTGCCCATCACGTTGAACGTGTTGAAGTACGAAAGGAAGATGTTGAAGTAGTCGACCCATCCGAAGACGAGCAGATTCAGCAAGGCGGCGAACACCGCAACGATGTTGTACGCCACTTTCGACAGCAGTTCCCAGGCAAAGCTCAGAAACTCACTCACAGGTCAAACTCCTTCTTATACGCGAACGCGCACGCCGGGAACGACCCCGGCGCGCGCAAACAACTGCTTGCTATTTCGATTCGGAACCGGAATCGGCTTCGGCTCCGGCGCCGGAATCGCCGCCGCTGGCGGACTCGGCGGATGCCAGCTTGGCCTCCGCTTCGGCCTTCAAGCGCTTGGCCTCCTCAAGCGCCGCCTCCGCTTCCGCGCGCGCGGCTTCGGCCTTGGCGCGGTCGGCTGCCGCCGCCTGGGAATCCTCGCTATCGACGATGGCCTCCGCCTGCTTCAGGCGATCTTCCTCGGCCACGGCGCGCTTGAGGTTCATGCCCACGATCACCAGATGGTAGACCTGATAGATGAAGAACAGCAGCATGGGCAGCACGATGACCACCAGGAAGCCCCAGGTGCTGGACAGGAAGCCGATGACCTTGCCCATGTAGGGGATCTTGCCCACGTACTTGCCCACGATGTCGCCATCGGCGATGACGTGCTGGTCGGCAAGCTCGTTGTTGTCGCCCTTGGTGGTGTAGCTGTTAAGGCCGTTCACCTCGTTGATGGAGATGATGCGGTGGGTGTTGAGCGCGTACTGGTTGTCGATGATGGCATGGAAGGTGACGATGTCGCCCACCTCAAGCGTGGAGGGGTCGCACTTCTTGATGATGATCAAGTCGTCCTGATCGAACGTGGGCGCCATGGACTCGGACTGAACCGTCAGCGGGGTGAACCCGGCAAGGCTCGAAACGCTGCCGTCGTCTTTGGTGGCGAGCGTGGTGAATGCGAACAACGCTGCGACCAGGATGATGATCCACATGACAACGCTGATCACGATGGATGCAGCTTTTTTAACCGTACTCATTTCGACCTTTCCCATTCATCGGCACGTAGCGCTTGCCGGCTACTGCTGACCTTGTTCGTCTTGCTGTTCGATGCCTTCGAAACGCATGGTGACCGCGTAATCGGCACCCTTAATCATATTAGTGCAATTTGGGTCCGTTCCCTCCAACCAAATCCGCACGATGGTGGATTTGTCCGTTTCCGCGACCAGGTTAAACATGTCCGCCACCTCGCTTGATGACCCTGCAGGGATGCCGAAGGTTGTCACCCCTCCCGAGCTCGAGGCGCTCGAGCCCAAGTTCGGGTCGTAGATCCACGTGCGCCCATCGCACGTGAAGCTCATGCGCATGGCCTGCGGCAAGCCGTCCACGCTCGAGGAGAACGCCGTTCCCGCTTCCCCGTTGCGGCCCGCCTCGCCGGTAAGGCGCACGACCACGTCCTGGTGGCTGATGAAATGCAGGGTGAACTCCAGGTACGCGCCCGTTTGCGCCTGCGCCTGCGAGCCGTCCTCGTAGGTGAAGCTCTGCCCGTCGGAGGTTGTCACCGGCTGCAGCTTCGAGGAGTCGATGTCCACGCCCTGCTCCGAGGAGATGCGCGCGGCGATCTGGTCGAAACCAAGCGTGCTCACGTACTGGTCGAAGCTGTCGTGCGCGTCCAGGTCGAAGCGCAGGGAGTTACCGGCGTTGGCGGTGAGCGCAAGCTGGCGGGCCTTCGCCTGGTCGGCGATGGAGAACCACGCGAACGACGCCATGGCGATGGCCACCAGCGCGAACAGCACCAGCAGCACCGTAGCGGTCAAGCGGCGGCGTAGGTCCTGCTTCCCTTCTTGGTCCATTTACACCTCCTGCCCATCAAGCACGGCGAACAGGTTCACGTGCAGGATGCCCGTGTCGTTGTACAGGTAGTCGGCGCTGTCCTGGTCGGTGCCCTCGATGTAGTAGTACACGTCAAGCCGATAGGTTTGCCCCAGGTCCATGGCCAGCAGCGCGTTTTGCGGGCGCGTGGCGGTCTCATCGGCGCCCATAAGGTAGGCAGTATAGTCCTGCGCGTTATCGTTCGCGCAGGCCAGCGCGCCGTTTTGCCAGCCAAGCAGCATGCCGTCGGAATATCCCGGAAGCGAGGGCGCGGTTGCGGGGTGCTCCGAGCGATGCGAGCCCGCCGAATCGTCCAACGTGAAGTAACGGCTTTGCACCACCTGCCCGTTGCGGGAAAGCTTCAAGCCCACGCGCGTGGCCTTCAAGAGCTCGGGGTCGGCGCCTTGCGGCGCCAAGGTGTCGCCCAGGTACAGCATCACCGTTCCCGTGGCTTTCGAGGCGCCCGATCCGGTGATGCTGGCGCGCATATCCACCCACCCGTGATAAAAATGCTGGCCGTCCTCGGCTTGCTTGAAGGCCACGGCGCGTCCCTGCTCGTCCGTGCGCGTGCATTCCGCAAAGCCCTCCAAATCGAACGTGGAAACCGGGTACAGCGTAAGCGGGCTGGGGCTGTTGGACGAGAACGCAACATCGCCGTCGCTGCTCCAGCTGCCGGCGGATGCGTCGCCCAGCTCCACCACCAACCGGCTGTCGTCGCTGTGAACCGAGACCGAATCGGTGTTCACCGCCGCGTTGTTGGTGAACCACGCATAGGTTGCCGCAGCCAGCACGGCAACCAGCACCAGCAGCGCGAACACGGCGCCGACCTGGGTGAACCGGTATTTGGTTGTTCTGGTATCCGCGCTCATGGTGCCTCCCCTCCTTTAAGCCTTGGCGCCCGCGAACGCGAACTGCAGGGAGATGTTTTTGGACTGCGCCTCGCCGATGCAGTTGGCATCGCAGCCTTCCATGTACACGAAGTAGCGCACGCTGGCCACCTCGTCGGCGCCCAGCGTGAACAGGGGCGCGGCGCCGGAGCGCGCCGTAGGCGTATTGCCCGAGCCGTCCATGCTGTACGCGGAAATGGACTGCGCCGGATCGGTAGCATAGCTCCACGAGCCCTGCTGCCCGCTGACGACCACGTCGCTTTGCGCGGTGGTGCGCTGCTGCGCCGCCCCGGACGTGACGCCCAGGTCGTCGCACTGGAAAATGTAGCTTTGCGTACCCGCGGAGCTTTGGATGACGAAGCCCACGCGCGCCGCCGCCAGAAGCTGGGAATCGGCGGAGATGCTCATTTGGCCGGGATACAGGTACACCGCAAGCGGCAAGCTGGACCCCTTCAGGTAGAACGTGCCCGTAAGGGCGTATTCGCCCAGCTCGGATGTGCAGTTCGCATAGTCGGTGGTGATCCCGGCGGCGTTTTGGAACGTGGCGCGCCAGAAGCTGGAAAGATCGGCCGTGGAAACCGGGTACAAGGTTTTGTCCGCGGAACCCAGTTGGCATTGTTCGGCGAAAGGACCTTGCTCGCTAGCAGAGATAAGCAGGTCGTAGCCGTTTTCGCTGACCGTATGAGCCGTAGGCGTCACGTTGGTGAAACGCGACCCGGAAAACCACGCGAAGGTGGCAACGCTTAGCACCAGCGCAAGCACCGCCAGCCATGCGGCGGTCGCAACCATACGCTTGCGAGCGAACAACGCGTTGCGCAGGCTGGCTTGCCCGTTACTTCCCTGAGAACCCATGCGCACCCCCTACTCCCGGCTTCCCGCGAAATGCAGCGCAAGCGACGCCAAGCTGGTGCCACACAGGTTGTTGGTGCAGTCCTCGTCGCAGCCTTCCAGCCACACGTATACGTCCACCTGCACCGGCGTGCTGTGGTTTGCGCCATCGACGGCGCTGGGAAGCGTTGCCAGCTTGGCGCCGGGCTTGGTGACCACGCCCTCTTCTTCGTTATATTCGCAATAGTCGGTGGAATTGAGCGGCGTGAACGGCACCGTGGAACCATCGGTCTTGGTGCTGTCCAGGACATCGCCCGCTTTGCCCTGCTTGGTGTTGTAGCGCGCCTGAGGGTTGTGCGCCTGCGTGAGCTCGAACACGTATTGCCCGGCCACAGGCTGGTTTTCGCCAGGCTGATGCACCACCAGGCCCACGCGCAAGGCGGTGGAAACGGGGTTTTGCGGATCGATGTCGTCGAAGCGGATGTCCGACAGGTACACGTCGGTGGAAAGCGAGCTGGTGGCCAGGTACAGCGAGGTTTTGTAGTAGTCGGAGTGCTGGGCGGGCCCGAAGAAGGTGGCCAGCAGCGAGTCCTGCGTGTCCCCGCCCGTAAAGCCCAAGATGTTGTCGGTTGAAACGGGGTTCAAAAGCCCCTGAAACGAAAGGCCGGCGCTGGACTTGTATTCGCCGTCGTAGGAATCGGAGATAAGGAAGGTCACGCCCGTTCCGGCGGCCATCTTCACATCGGTGATATGGCGATTTGCGTTGTAGATGTACCAAGCGTAGGTGACCATCACGGCAGCAAGCGCGGCAACGATAAGCGTTGCCAGCATGCGCTTGAAGCGCTTGCGCAGCTGATTGGAATCGCGCGTTTCCTCCACGTGGGTCACCTCCGTTCGCCCTATAAAAACCACCGAGAGCCAAAAACTCAAGTAGCTTGTCATTGTACGATAAATGTCAGGGGACTCACATCCTCTTTCAAGTGAACCGCACAAAGGCCAAAGACGTAAACGCCTCGGGAAAGGATGAAAAGGGTTGCACCGGACTTACCGCGGCAAGCAGGCCCCGACGGCTCGCATGTCCCGCCCCAAGCGAAACGGACCGCGGGGCCCCGATCTGGAGCCCCGCGGTGATGCCGGCATCAGGTTGTTCTGCGCCTACCGGCACCAGATCAGCCAGCAGCGGATAGGGTTTCACCGTGCTCGACGCCCCCCATGTGCACCCTGGTTAAGGTGTAGGTCACATAGTCCGCGTTTGGGTACCCGACAATCGATCCGTAAGCATTCTTGGGCGTGTCGTCCACGCCTTCCGCCGGACAGGTGCGCCGTCATCACCAGGCGATAGTTGGCATAGAAATGCTGCGCCGATTCAACGTTGGTGTTCACCTTCACCACGAAGCCGAGCCTGAGGATGGGGCTGCTGCCGTCGCGGGTGGCAAGGACGCCGTTGGAAGCGGCATCCTTGGAGACGGCATCTGTGAACACGATGCTGTTGCGGTCGTCACTCACCCCCACATTGCCCATGTCCAGCTGCGTGCATTGCTGCACGGAAAGGTAATCCCCAATGCCCGAAACGTCTTTGTAGCTGCCGCCTTCATCATTGCGCTTTTGCAGCGTGAGCGTGAAGGTTGCCTTCTCCGCCTTGCTCAGCTTCTCTTCGGCGCCGCTCAGTTTGGACAGGTCGTAGGTTGCCGCCAGGGCGATGGTGCCGTCGGCGGTTCCCAAATCGTCCACGTTGATGCCCAGCTGCGTTTTCTTGGTTGCCGTAAGGGCAATGATGGAAGCGCCGCCGCCTATGCGGTAGTAGCGCATCCTACCATCGTTGTCGGCGGTCATGGTGCTTGTGCTCAACGTATCCGCATGCGGGGAAAGGAACGAGCGATACGTGGGCTTCGTGTAAGCCGAGCCATCTTCCGATGCGGCGATCGCATTTTGGCAAGCGAGGCCCGACATCTGCAGGTTTGCCTTCATCTGGATGGAGAATGACTTATTTGTTGCTTTATTCGCCATGTCGCGGATGCCGCTCAGGTCGATAGGCGTTCCATCGCCGTCGGAAAGGATAAGCTGCATGTCGCCGCCATCGGCGCTCCATGACTTGCCGCTTACCGCAGCCTTGCCTGCATCGGCATCGCCTGTGCCAGCCTCCGTCCAAGTCCACTTGACGTTACCCGCAGAATCGGTCGATTTGCTGGGCTTGTAATAGGTGTCCCCCACCTTCACGTAGAAGGAATACGTGCCCGAAGTGCCGCTAGGATAGCCGCTCGCGCCCGTAGGGGCAGAACCGTTATAGCTTGCAAGCGAGGAGTTCAGCTGGTAGTACAGCGTGTCCGAGCTGTTGTATTCGTTATTACCACAGTCTACGGTATCGGTCACGTCCATCGTGAAGGAATTGGTCGTGTCGACGCTCATCACTTGAGTGCCATCCTCGCCATTGACGTTCTGGCGATTATCAACAAGCGTTTGGTTGTATCCCGAGGCAACGCTGTACGTTGAAGCGGTGTTGTCGTGGCTATCCGTCTCGCTCTCGTTCGAACGTTTCACGTAGTTGATGCGCGTATTCACACCGCTCGAAAGCGAGGTTCCGGTATAGCCGTTCACGGTTGCCTTCGAGTTCTGAGGAACGCGAACCACCAGGAAGAAGTTCTCGGACGGATTGGGCTCGGGGCCGTTCTCGAGGATGAGGTCATACCGATCGCCGGTAACCCCAGACGCCCAGGGGCGGAAGTACTCGTACCCTGCATCGGTCTTGATGCGCGCGCCGACGACGTTAGGGTCGTCAGCGTCGACCTTAACCCAGGCGCCCGAGGAGGGGTTGGGGGAAGCCTTGACCCCCATCAGCTCGCTGAGCCATTGCTCTTCGTAGTGTTTTTCATCAGAGTCCTCAAAATCAGTCAACGCAACCGAAGCAGCTCCACCATCACCCACAGTGTAGTGATATTCCTTGTTGTTGTTCGCGGTGTCCACCAAGGTAAGCTGCGTACCTGCAGGCAAGGTTCCCTTTTCGCGGTCGCCACCGAACAATAGGGTCTTTTCCGGCGCCCTCATAGAGCCGCCGCCTTGCAGATACGTATTCCAACCGTATTCCGTTTCAGTGGCACGAGCCTTGTTGTAGGTCCAGGTCAGATACCCCGTCATGGCATCCCCGACGCCGGTGAGCACGTGAGCGTTCTTGGTCGAGTAGTCGTCAGCCTTGAAGTTGGTGCCATAGGTGTACGTTGCCGCGAAGTTAACCTCGAACAAGCGTTTGACCACAATGGGGACCTGAACCTTATAGGTATGGCCGGCACCATCGTTGAAGGTCACGGAAAGCAGCGTGAACT
>CALEWN010000012.1 GCA_937925385.1 uncultured Senegalimassilia sp. | reverse complement strand
GGAGATATCCTGATGACGCGCCTGAAGGTCTTCCACCGACTGATGCTCGCCGGCGCACGCCTCATCCCAGCTTTGACGCAGGCAACGCAGGTCGTCGACGGCCAGGGCAAGGCTGACATCGGTAAGCTGCCCGGAAAGTTCCTGGTAGGCGCGGGCTTTCTTCGCCTTGCGCTCAAGCGGGCCGAGCTGCCGTCCCACCTCGCCCGCCACATCGCGCACGCGCGCGAGCGTGGCGTCCATGGCGGCCAGTTTGCGCTCGCTTTTCGCCTTGCGCTGCTTGTGCTTGAGCACGCCGGCGGCCTCCTCGATGAGCGCGCGGCGGTCCTCGGGCTTGGATTGCAAGATGGAGTCCAGGCTGCCCTGGCCGATGATGGAGTGCGTGCCGGTTCCCAAACCGGAATCATGCAGGATGTCGAGCACGTCCATGCGACGCGCCACGCTGCCGTTGATGAGATATTCGCTTTCGCCGCTGCGATACATGCGGCGCGTGATGGACACCTCGTTGAAATCGACGGGCAGCTTGCCGTCGGAATTGTCGAGCACTAGCTCAACCTCGGCAAGGCCCGTGGCCTTTCGGGCCGACGAACCTGCGAAGATGACGTCTTCCATAGCCTGACCGCGCAGGTGCTTGGCGTTGCGCTCGCCAAGCACCCACAGCACGGCATCGGAGATATTGGATTTGCCGGAGCCGTTCGGACCCACCACGGCGGTGATGCCGGGCTCCAGGGAAAGCGCGCTTCTGTCGGCGAACGACTTGAAGCCCTTGAGCACGAGCGACTTCAAGTACATGCGCTAGCCCTGTTTCATGCTCTTATGCAGCTCGCGCTCGTGCTTCTTGCGCGCCTTCTCCTCGGCGCGGGCCGCAGCTTTATCCGCTTTTGCCCGCTTGGCCGCGGCGGCCTTCTCGGCGCGGGCCTGCTCATTCATGCCCAAACCGAAAAACTCGCCGAGACGCGCCAGCGTGGACTTCGCCGCCTGGCTTTCCGCTTCCTTTTTCGTGCGGCCCGTGCCACGGGCAAGGCCTTGATTGCCCGCAAACACCTGGGCGACGAACGTGCGGTCATGAGGCGGGCCCTGCGTTTCCACAAGTTTGTAGGTGGGCGTGATGCCGTCTTCCTGCAGACGCTCCTGCAGCGCGCTTTTCGGGTTTTCCGGCTCGAGCGCCATCTCCTCGCACATGCGCGGGATAAGCGTGCGGTAGATGAAATCGCGCGCCACCTCCACGCCGCCATCAAGGTACAACGCGGCCACTACGGCCTCGTAGACGTTTTCGAGCGCCGAGTGCAGACCGCGCTTGCCCGTGCCCGTCTCCGAGGAACCGAACACGATGATGTCGGCGAAGCCCAGGCCCGAAGCCACATCCGACAGGCTTGCACCCGACACAAGCGCCACCTTGATGCGCGTCAGACCGCCTTCGTCGAGCTCATGGAAGCGCTCGAAGGCGACATCGGCCACGATGGCGCCCAAAATGGAGTCGCCCAAAAACTCCAGGCGCTCATAGGAATACTTCACCGCTCGGCCTTCGGTGGCCGACGGGTGCGTGATGGCGGACAAGATGAGCTGCTTGTTGGAAAACGAGTAGCCTAGAACCTCCTCCGCCCTTTGTAGTTTTGAGGCTTGTTCTTCTGTTAAGGTCATACAACCTCCGAAACCGGTATGAACGAACATCGACGATATGGCGACCATACCGCATGTTGCGGCTGGTTCACATGGTGTTACTTGATTGTATCCGAGCCGTTTCCAGCTTGCGCCATCTGCTGGATTATCTCAGAAACACCCTGACGCACCACGCGCGCCGTGGTGAGCACGCCGTTTTCGACGGCCACCGCACCCGAGCTTCCGTGTCCTACGATGCAGGCGCCCTTGACGCCGAGAAGCGGAGCGCCGCCGTAGGTGTCGGGCGACACCTGGTTTTTCAGGCCTTTCAGGCCGTCTTTGACGCACAGGGCTCCGATCTTGCCCTTCGTGGTGGACATCATGGCGTCCTTGATGGCGCCGAAGAGCACCTTCGAGGCGCCCTCGATGGTTTTCAGGCACACGTTGCCCGTGAAGCCGTCGGTGACCACAACCTCGTACTGCGCGCCGAGCACATCGCGCCCCTCGCAGTTTCCGGCGAAGTTGGTCAGTCGCTTGGCCATGAGCTGGTGGGCCTCCTGGGCAAGCGCGTTGCCCTTGGTGTCCTCCTCGCCGATGTTGAGCAGTACGGCCTTGGGCGATTCGTAGCCTAAGATTTTCTGAGCATACACGCTGCCCATCTGGGCGAACTGCACCAGGTACTCGGGCTTGCAATCGGCGTTGGCGCCGACATCGCACAGCACGATGGGACGAACGGGGCTTGGCACCACCGTGGCCAGGCACGGGCGGGAGATACCCTTGATGCGCCCCATGACCAGCGTTGCGGCCGCCAGGCAGGCGCCCGTCGAGCCGGCGGAGAAGAAGCCTTGCGCCTGACCATCCTTGACCAGGCGGCAGCCGACCACGATGGAGCTGTCCTTCTTCTTGCGCACGGCCTGCGCGGGATGCTCGGCCATGCCGATGACCTCGGCGGCTACCTGGGCACGGCAGCGGGCATGTTGCGCGGCGAACGGCTCGACCACGTCGGCGGGACCGCACAAGATCACGGTAAGCCCCTCGTCGGCGGCAAGCGCCGCTGCCACGCCCTCGAGGACGACCTCGGGAGCGTTGTCGCCGCCCATGGCATCCACTGCGATGGTGACGTTGTCTGTCATGTTGACACCCTTTCCCTAGCAGCCGTTGCGCTTCGCACACGGCGCCGTTGCTAAACGCAAGAAAGCCTCTCTGCGCCAATGGCGCCGCAGAGAGGCTTCAAGTTGCAATTGCACGCTATGACGGCGTTACTCCGTCTCGATGACCTCGCGGTTCTTGTAGAAGCCGCAGTTCGGGCACACGCGGTGGGGAAGCTTAGCCTCGCCGCACTGCGGGCACACGGAACGGGAAGGGGCTGCGATCTTGTCGTTGGTGCTACGACGTGCATGAGTGCGGGCGCGGCCCATTTTTTGCTTAGGTACTGCCATGATCTATCTCCTTGCTTTATGTCGGGCGCGCGTGGCGCTCGCTCGTTCGCTGGGTAAACACGCGAAGCGATATACTACCAAAGTGTCCGTGCGCATGCAAGCAGTTGTTCGCCATGCACACACAAACCCATTGAGGTTCCATAATCTGAGGACTACTCGCCCAGATTCAGATCCTTCAACGCGGCAAAGGGGCTGACGCGGCCGTCGAACATGCGCGGCAGGTCATCATCGAGCTGCTCCGAGCAAGCGCACGGCCCCTCGTTGAGGTTCGCTCCGCACTGCGCGCACAAACCGGCGCAATCCTCTCGGCACAGGGGCACGAGCGGGGCCTCGACCAGAAGCGCGGCGATGATGAGCGGCTCTAAGTCGAGCATCTTGTCGGCGCCGAGCACCTCGAACTCGTCGTCGTCCATATCCTCGGGCGCCGGACCGTCCTCGGAAAGCAGGAAATAGCCTTCCACTTCCCCGTTAAGGCACGCGACCGTTGCCGTGCCGCGGGCGCTGCCCATGACCAGAAGCGCGTCTCCGGTGTTGGTGACGGTGACGTTCCAATCGATGGGCTTGGCGAATGTATAGGTATCGGGACCCGCCTCAAGCTCCCCTAAGGCAAGCTGCCCTGCAAAAGAGGAGCTCTCCGTGGTAACGAAGAGCTCCGGCGGGACCTCGAACTTCACGGCATCCATTACTGGCGACCCTGCGCCATGGCGTTGGCGTTGAGGCGATCGCGACAGCGGCGCACGTTGTTGAGCAACGTGTCAAGGCTTTGCTCGACGTGCCCGAACACCTCGTCGGCGTAATCTTCGGCGCCGGCGCGCGTTTGGCGCTCGAGCTCACGTGCATCGGCGACCAGCTGATCGGCCTGCTGCTGGGAGATGCGCACGATCTCCTGCTCGGAGGCGATGGTCATCGCCTGGCTGCGCGCGTCCTCGATCATGCGGTTGGCCTCAGCCTCGGCATCATCGAGCAGGCTTTGGCGCTCGCGCACGATCTGGCGCGACTGCGAGAACTCGCTGGGGAACGTGTCGCGGATCTCGTCCATGATTTCGAATGCCGCAGCGATATCCACCTGGCGCAGGTTGCCCTTGCCGAACACCGGTTTAGAGTCCTCAAGCAGAATCGAGAGCTCTTCCAAAAGCCCCAGAACCCCTGTTTCGTCCATGATGATCCTTCCACCCAGGCTTGCTGCGTTTGAAAACTGCGTTTAGGCACACGGGCATAAGGCCACGCATGCAGATAAGCATGATAGCATGCCGCCCAGCGCTTGCGCCTGAAGAACAAAGCATGCACATACGAAGCGTTCCGCCCGTGTTCAGGCGGAACGCTTCAACCTCGCGATATGACGATGGCGCCGGCGCCTTCCCCGCTGCCCGCAAGGCACGGTATCGCCGGCGAGCGGCCTACCTCAGGTTCGCGTACTTCTTCTTAAGCGCCTCGTACACGCAAGGCGGCACGAACTGCTCGATATCGCCGCCCATCTTCGAGATCTCGCGCACGATGGAGCTTGACAGGTACATGTACTGCGGCGGGGACATGATGAACAGCGTTTCCAGCTGCGGCGAAAGCTGATAGTTCATGGCCGTCATCTGGAACTCGTACTCGAAGTCGGTAATGGCTCGCAGGCCCTTGACCACCACGGTGGCGTCAAGCTCCTTGGCCAAATCCACGAGTAGGCCCCTGAAAGGCACGGCGCGGACGTTTGGCAGGTGCGCGGTGGCCTGACGGACCAGCTCGACGCGCTCCTCGAGCGTGAACAAGGGCCCTTTCTTCTGGGAATCGGCCACGGCCACGACCACTTCGTCCATCAACTGGGATGCACGGGCGATGACGTCGAGATGCCCCGAGGTGATGGGGTCGAACGTGCCCGGTGTCAATGCGCGTTTCATGACGCTGCTCCTTCTTGATCGTTTTTAAGATGCGCTGCGCTCGCAGACGCGCAGCACGTCTACGGTAGTATCGCCGTACTTCTTGCGGGACGCAAGCTCGAAGCCGAGCTCTGCCGCCGCTAAGGCGGCAGCGTCGTTGCCGGCAAGCGAGTGCTCGTAGACCACGATGGCATCGGGTGCCGCCACGCCGCGCTCCACCAAGCCGGCCACCATGCCCAGCACCGCCATGGCGTCATAGGCGTAGGGCGGGTCCAGGAAGATAAGATCGAACGGAGGACGGGCGAACTGCGGGGCGCGCTCGATGACGTCGGCGCGCGTGACGGTGGCGCGGGCAGGCTCAAGACCCAAGTTCGCCACGTTTTTCTGCACGACCTTCGCCGCCTCGGGGGCGCTCTCGTAAAACACCGCGCGCGCCGCACCGCGCGACAGGGCCTCCAAGCCAAGGGCGCCCGAACCGGCGAACGCGTCGAGCACCACGGCGTCCTCGAAACCGCCGCGCTGGCTGAACACGGCGCTCATGAGCGACTCGCGCACGCGATCGGTGGTGGGACGCGTGCCGTCGCCCTTGGGCGCGGCCAGCGTGCGGCCGCGGAACTGACCTGCGATGATCCTCATAGTTACCTCTTTCTGCAGCCGAAGCCCGCACAAGGCGCGCCTCGAAGCGTATCGGCTATCTTTGCGCCGTTTGGTCAGGGAACGTGCGGCGCAGTTCGAACGCGAGCGCCTGGTGGTCGGGCTCGGCGAGCCCGGGGTCGACGGCCATGATGGCCGCGGCATCGGCGTGCGCAGCGCCGATGATGCGTTCGTCGCGCACGATGTTGACGAGCTTCAGCGCGCTCGCGCCGCTTTGCCGGTTGCCCAGGATATCGCCCTCGCGGCGAAGCGACAAGTCGTATTTCGCCAGCTCGAACCCATCATCGGTGCGCTCCATAGCGGCCAAGCGCGCCATGGACTGCTCGGATTTGGAGGTGGAGACCAAAAACACCTGCGCCGGCTTCTCGCCGCGGCCCACGCGCCCGCGCAGCTGATGGAGCTGCGAGAGGCCGAAGCGATCGGCGTCCATGACGATCATGACCGTGGCGTTGGGCACGTCCACGCCCACCTCGATGACGGTGGTTGCCACGAGCACCTGCGTGTCGTTGTCGCGGAACCGGCCCATGACGGCGTCCTTGTCGGCGGGCTTCATGCGCCCGTGCAACAGCTCCACATGCCAATCGGCGAACACCGTTTGTTGCAGGTAGGACGCCTCCTTGGTTGCTGCCGTGACGTTATCGCCGGCGAAATCGGCGTCCGACTCGATGCTGATGGACGCGAACTCGTAGGCCTCCTCGTCGGTTTCCCGGCCCCTGCCGCCTGCCCGCTTGTCGCGCGCTTCGGAATCCTGCCCGATGAGCGGGCATACCACGTACACCTGCTCGCCGCGCGCAAGCGCCTCGCGCGCCGCATCGTATGCCCTGCCCTGGTCGGCCTTCGACACGACGTGCGTGGTGCGGCGGGCCGAGTCGTTGGGACGGTGCCTGATGTATGACAGCGTCATATCGCCGAACACGGCGAGCGCGAGCGTGCGGGGAATGGGCGTGGCGGTCAGGTAGAGCGCATCGGGGGCTTGGCCTTTGGAAAGAAGAGCCGCGCGCTGCTCCACGCCGAAACGGTGCTGCTCGTCGATGACCGCGAGCGTGAGGCGCTTGAAGCGCACGTCGGGCTCGAGCAGGGCGTGCGTGCCGATGAGCACGCAAATGCCGCCATCGGCGGCTCCTTCGAGCAGGCGGGCGCGCTCATCGTCGGGCGTGGAGCCGGTGAGCAGACCCCAGGTGACGCCCACTTCGTCGAACCACTTCCCCAGCGATGCGGCATGCTGGCGCGCGAGCACCTCGGTGGGCGCCATGAGCGCCGCCTGGGTACCGGTGTCGGCCACCGCGGCAAGGGCGAACGCCGCGACAGCGGTCTTGCCCGTGCCCACGTCGCCGAGCAGCATGTGGTTCGCCATCTCGGGCGCCGCCATGCGCGCAAGGATATCGGCGCGGGCCTGCTGCTGTTCTTCCGTGAGGGCAAACGGCATGACGCAGTCGAGCGCCGCCGCGCACGGGCCGTCCGCCACATGCGCCACCGGCTGCGCGCCGCCGGCGCGCTGCGCGGCTTGCGACATAAGGGCAAGCTCGAGCAGCAGCAGCTCCTCGTACACCAGGCGACGGCGCGCATCGGCGACCTCTTCCATAGCATGCGGGAAGTGGATGCACGACAGCGCCCGCCCGCGGGCCATGAGCCGATACCGCACGCGCAGATCGAGCGGCAGCGGATCGTAGCAGCCTTGCACGGCGTCGAGCGCGTTGCCCACCAAACGGCGCATCCATGCGGCAGAGATCTTCTCGCACGCAGGATGCACGGGTATGATCATGCCCTCGGCCAGCTGCCCGTCGCCGAGCTGCTCGATATAGGGGTTCACCATGCGCTTGAAGCCGTAGTCGAACTCCACCTTGCCGGCGACGGCGATACCCATACCGGGTTTGAGCTGGTCTTTCAGCCAAGGTTGGCGAAAGCA
>CALEWN010000011.1 GCA_937925385.1 uncultured Senegalimassilia sp. | reverse complement strand
CGCTGTTCCTCATGGATTTCCAAAACGCCGGCGCGTTCGTGGGCGGCTGCATCGCGGGCGGTCGACGCTACCTGCACATCAACGCGGCGGGAGATGTGGAGCCTTGCGTGTTCATTCATTATTCGAACGCCAACATCCATGATATGTCGCTGCTGGAATGCCTCAAATCGCCCATCTTCATGCAGTACTACGAGGGGCAGCCGTTCAACGACAACCTGTTGCGCCCCTGTCCGATGCTGGAGAATCCGCAGGCCCTTGAGTCGATGGTCGAAAAGTCCGGCGCGAAGTGCACCGACTTGCAGGAAGAGGAGCCCGTCGAGCACCTTTGCGGGAAATGCAAGGATTTCGCTCGGGAATGGGCGCCCATAGCGGAGAAGCTGTGGGAAAACCCGGCAGACCCTCGATATCCCTACCGAAAGGACGTTACCGCGAACATGGCCGACACCGATAAAGACAAGTTCAAGAAGCAAAACAGGAAGTTTGCGCGACTGTAGCCTTGCGAGTGCGAAGGGGAGGTGCTTTGGTGCCTTTCCCTTCGCGAAAGGCCGGGCATGAACTGAGAGCTGCGGACGCGGTCATCGGAGGCGTTTGCCGAGGGTGTCGAAGGAATCGCAATAGATTTGATGCAATGGGCTGGCACCGGAGTTTTCCGGGGCCAGCCCATTTCGTTTTACCCCGATACCCCTTGTGCTCGGTTGATTGCGCAGACGCTTAAGCAGCCTTGCCGCGGCTTGAACGGGGACGGGGCGAACAGGGGACGTAGCACTGTTCGTTTATGAACAGTGCTACGTCCCCTGTTTGCCCCGTGGCATCGTAGACCCCCCTGACATTTAGCATCGAATCGTCTTCTTGATGGCTGCGAAATCGCATGTTGCGTGTTGATTACGATGTCGTGGCTGTTGGCGTCGTCTCGTATAGTTCGCTATGATGCGTCAGCCGAAAACAAGATGCTTCTATATGCTGTTTGACGTGATGAGATGGCTGATTTGACTGATGTGCGTGATAGGCGATCTTGCTTGATGTCATCCAGATTGCAAGATGTGAACCTGCTGAGCCTGAATCTACTCCGATGCCACGGAGCCGATTCATGCCTTCTTCAGGTATTTCTTTAATTTATGGCAGCTGTAAAGAGGAGTGATAATTTGCGCCTTTGATGATGATAGTAAGTCAGGGGGGTACTTTATGATAAAACACTGATGCCCCGATCTTCCGAGGGTAGTTGTACGGAATCCATGCCTTCGGACTTTGGTGGGTGTGATTATGGTAAAGACGAGGCCGCTCCATATGCTGCGTTTTGTGCGTCGCTTTCGCGATTGTTGTGGCGTTTTGCTTCTGCAACGTTGCGTCACCTGTTCGTGCTGAGGGAGCTCAGGAAGCGTCGGCGCCTATCCCGATTAACAAGGATACGGCGACTGTTACGGTCAATCTCTTTGCCGACGAGTACCACAACAAGCCCCTTGACGGCGCTGTGACGTCCGCTATGCATTTATACGGAGCCTTTTCGGCGCACTTCTTGCACGGCAAGGCGCCCTCTGTCGGCAACGAAGTCGCCGTGTATTATTTTCCCGATACCATCGTCGTTGATGACAACGTTGGCGGCGACCTTATAGAGGGATTGGGCGCCGACGCCGTTAAAGCCGGCACGTGGAAAATCGAGAACAATAAGGCCATCTTCACGTTTAACGAAAGCTGGCTTAAGGACAATCCTGCGGACATCTACGTTGCGGCGAATTTCTCGTTCGAGCTTGCGAATAAAGACACCGGTTCGGGTGGCAGCGCAATCGTTGAATTCCCTGGTACGGGGTCGATCAAGATCGATACCAAGGACGGTAACGTCACGGGGGCGAAGTCGGGAGCCTTTTCCCAAGGCGCCGACGGCGTGGCCAAGGTTACCTGGACCGTGACCCTGGGCGTCGAATCGTATGCCACGAACGTCAAGTTTGCCGACATGCTCGGTGACAACTTCAGCTTCGTGGACGGCAGCTTCACGCTTGATGGCGAGAAGCTCGATCCGCAGCCGACGATTAACGGCCAGATTGCGACCCTCGATAATCTGGGCAGCCTTTCCCAGGGAAACCATACGATTACGTATGAAACGGTGTTGAAGAGCGGCGTTTCCGTGAACAACGGTGAATATATCGACAAGCAGGAAGCCTCCAAAAACACGGCAACGTGGGAGTGGGGCGGCGCCGGCGATCGACAGAACGGCACGGTCACGGCTGCGCCTGGCAAGTTCCGCTATGACATGATCGCCAAGTCCAACGGCTCGGGCACGCCGTCCGACATCACGTGGACGGTCACGCTCAACCGAGGTGAGCTCAAGGCCGACATGAGCGGCTACAAGTTCACCGATACGCTTGACGCTAAACAGACCTATATAGGGAGCTATACGGTTTACAAGGGCAGCTCGGGCTCGGAGGTTCTTGCGACCGGCATGCTCGATACGTCGCAGAGCTCGTTTACCTACACGTTCCCGACCGATCTTGCCGACAAGTACGCCACCTACCGCATCGTCTATCACACCAAGATGAACGACACGAGCTCGTACGATACCGTGCGCAACGACGCGACCATCGAGCGCGAAGGCTCCGTTTTCGGCGCTGACGAAGGCAAGTTCACGCCGCAGCTGGTGGGCACGCCGATCACCAAGAGGCTTGTGAGCTCCGATGAGGCTGCGACGACGGGTAGGGCGACGTGGGAGACGCGTGTAGCGG
>CALEWN010000010.1 GCA_937925385.1 uncultured Senegalimassilia sp. | reverse complement strand
ATATCCTCGGCGGAATCGGGGACCAGCAGGGCAAGCGCCGTGTAGTCGGATCCGTTCGAGCCGTTTCCCTGCGCAACCGATGCCGCGCTGGCCGCCGCCAAAAAAGGGAGGGCCTTCTGAACGCGCGTCAAGCCCTTGGAAGCGGTCTTCGAGAACGAATCACGGGCATCTGCCACGCGTACACCGGCCTCGAGCAGCTTGGCGCCCACGCCCTGCCCGCCCGGAACGCAGCACGCGACGATTCCCAAACCCGTAGAGGTCAAGCTGGTCAACGATAAGGACAGAGCCACGGAATCGCACACGCGCACCGCCACCATGAACTCCGCCACCACGTTGCCCGCCGCAAGCGCGCCGGCATCGGCAACCGACTGCACGCGCGAGGACACGGATTGGACCCGATACACCTGGGCCGACGAGAAGATCAGCGATAGCGCCAACAGAAGCGACACCACCATGCCGACCGTGGTCATCCCGTCCTCATCCCGCAGGGAAAACGCCTGCGCCATCCTGCGCGACACGCTCATAGCCAAGCTCCTATCCAAGCTTCAGGATCAAGCCCCTGCGGGCTGCCCATAACCCAATCGGGCTGCGTCGCCCGTTCGCAGCGGGCCTTACCGTCAACAGCCCATCGCCGTCCGTCAAGCCGAGTAACGCAGCGCCCGCATCTAAAAACGGCAGCGGCTTGACCTTGCCGACAACCTCCACGCTCACCTTCTCGGAATGCTCGTCCCCTTGCACGGACACCTCCCAGCTGCAACCTCCGTCGTGCACGTGAAAGCAGGGGACGGGCGGGATGGCGCCCAGCCTATGGCGGACGAACTCCTCCACAGCCTGCGACGAATCGCCTGCAGCATCGGTCTTGACGGCGACAAGCCTGCAGGCGTCGCTTACCGCCGCTTGCATGACCATCCGGTCGTACAGGACCATGCCGGGCTGCACGGACAGCAAAAGCACCGTGAACAGGACCGGGATGAGAAACGCCGCCTCCACGGTGGCCTGCCCGCGCTCGCCAACGCGCAAAACGTCCAAGCCCCGCCCCCTTTGCGAACCTCGAGAGCTAATACAGCACCGCATCCGCCAGCGCCCCGGGCAACGATCCCGCCACGCAATGGGATGCGCACGACAGCGCATGATCGACGAACGCGCCCGCCGAGACGCTGCGCCAAAGCGCGCCCATCCCAAGCACGACCGAAAGGAACGCCACGGTGACCAGCGCGAATTCAACCGTCGCCTGACCTGCGCAATCGCGTGACGCGACCCGCCTACAGGCTGTTGATTCCGTCGGCGATCGCATCCCACAGCTCCTGCAATTTCGGACGAAACACCGTTATGGCGATAATGGCTATCACCACCAGCACGCCCACCAAGATGGCGTACTCGGTAGTTCCCTGCCCGTCCTCGCCGCGTCGAAGGCGGGCAAGTTTGCACGTAGCCTTCGCCAACGCCCGCCGATACGCATCCATAACCGCTCGAACCATGCCTATATACTTTCCATAAGCTCCAACAACACGGGCCCTATAACCAATATCAGCATGGCGGGCAAGATCAGCGTCCCCGTGGGGATCATCATCTTCACGGGCGCCTTCGCCACCCGCTCCTCCACCTGCGCCTTTCGCGCCGCACGAGCCTGCTCCGCCGACTGCTCCAGCACCTCGCCGAGCGAAGTGCCGAACCGCAGCGAGCGGATAATTGCCGACACCGTGCGCGAGAACAGCGGGTTGTCATACCCTTGCGCCAAGGCGCGCAAAGCGTCTTGGCGGGTAGCAAGCCCCGCCTGCCACGACCGTTGCG
>CALEWN010000009.1 GCA_937925385.1 uncultured Senegalimassilia sp. | reverse complement strand
GCATTCACCGGTGGCTCTTTTGAGAGCATGTCCGTATTCGCATTGAACATTACACCGTACATTACTTCTTCCATTATCATTCAGCTTCTCACAATTGCAATTCCTGCTCTGGAGGAGATGCACAGAGATGGTGAAGAGGGAAGAAAGAAGATGACAGCGATTACCCGTTATGTCACAATCGGACTTGCACTGTTCGAGTCCATTGCCATGACTATCGGATTTGCCCGTGGAAATATCGTACATGATATGACCGTGCTTAAGGGAATTGTTGTAGTCGTAAGTCTGACAGCCGGATCTGCAATGTTAATGTGGATCGGTGAACGTATTACAGAGAAGGGCGTTGGAAATGGTATTTCTATCGTACTTGCGGTAAATATCATTTCTCGTATTCCGAGTGATATGACAACTCTTTATGAGAACTTTATTAAGGGAAAAACAATTGCAAAAGGAACACTTGCAGGACTTATTATCTTTGCAATTATTCTTGTTGTAGTAGTATTTGTCCTTATTCTTAATGGAGCAGAGAGAAGAATTCCTGTTCAGTATTCCAGAAAGATGGTGGGAAGAAAAATGATGGGCGGTCAGTCCACCAACATTCCGCTGAAAGTCAACACTGCCGGCGTTATCCCGATCATCTTCGCAAGTTGTTTGATCTATTTCCCGGCTCAGATCGCAGCACTGTTCAATATCGACTGGCTCAACGTGGTCGCTAATGCCATCTCGGCAGGTCCGGTCAACTGGATCATGACCGCGCTTCTTATCGTGTTCTTCGCATACTTCTACACGTCTATCGTGTTCAATCCGAATGACACGGCAGAAAATCTCCAGAAGCAAGGCGGATTCATCCCCGGTATTCGTCCTGGTGCTAATACGGTGCAATACATCAAGAATGTCTTGCGTCGCGTTACGCTGCCAGGCGCGATCTTCATCGCAATCATCGCAGTTGTGCCTTCGATCTTCTTCTACTTCACCAACAACACGCTCATTCAGGCGTTCGGTGGTACTTCGATCCTCATCATGATCGGCGTTGCGCTCGATACCATGAGCAAGGTTGAAAGCCAGTTGAAGATGCATAACTATGACGGTTTCTTCAAGTAAGGAAACCTTGCAGTTACCGAAGGGAGGGCCCGAGGGCCCTCCCTTTTTGTTATGATGCAATTGCATTATCTGCATATCTCGAAAGGATTGCTTCACCATGAACATCGTGTTGCTGGGCGCTCCGGGCGCCGGTAAGGGCACGCAGGCTGCCAAGCTGGTCGAGGATTGCGGCCTGTGCCATATCTCCACGGGCGACATCCTTCGCGCTGCCGTTAAGAATCAGACCCCCCTGGGCGTTAAGGCCAAGGGCTTCATGGACGCCGGCGAGCTGGTTCCCGACGACCTGATTATCGATCTGATGAAGGAGCGCATCGAGCAGCCCGATACCGAGAAGGGCGTCATCCTGGACGGCTTCCCGCGTACCACCACGCAGGCTGTGGCTCTTGACACCATGCTTGCTGAGCTTAAGCGCCCGCTGAACGCCGCTCTGCTCATCGACGTCGACTTCGAGGTCATTGTCAAGCGTCTGACCTCTCGTCGTATGTGCAAGGAATGCGGCCACATCGGTTCCGTTGCCGACGCTGCATGCCCCGCATGCGGTGGTGAGATGTACCAGCGCGACGACGACAACGAGGCCACGGTGCGCAACCGTCTTGATGTCTACGAGAAGTCCACGGCTCCGCTGATCGATTACTATCGCGGCTGCGACCTGCTCGTGTCCATCGACGGCGACCGCGACGTTGACGTTGTGTACGCTGATGTGAAGCAGGCTCTGGGTCTGTAACATTTGCCGTAAAACGTGCATATTGCTTGAGAGGGAGGGGTGAAACTACCCCTCCCTTTGCTTATCCCGTATAATGGTTCGTCGTATGCCTACCATGAAACAGAACATATCCTACTGGCACCAGCAGCTTATGCTTAAGCATGGCGCTACGGTAAAGCACGTGTCGAAAAGCGCCGTGTTGTTGGTGCTTGCGGCCTTGGTGCTGGAAACGTTCGTGTTCAATTTCAATTACTTCCGCACGGCAGGGTACCACACTACCAATCTTAACAACCGCCTGGCGCTTACGAAGACGCTTGACAACCAGTATCGAGTTACCGAGGTTAATCACGTCATCGAGTTCAAGAACCTTAACTCTGAGGTTCACAACGTGTGGTTGAACTTCGATTACCGGCAACCCGCCCAGCAGCTAAAGGTGAAGATTCAGTTCACCGACGAGGCTCATAGCACGTATTTCGATTCCACTGAGTACACGGTCGGCGTGCCCGAGGTGGATGTCAACACGTTGTGCGATCAAAGCGAGTACATCAACCTGAACACCACGGGGTTGGTATCCAATCTCAAGATCACTATCACCGGCGAGGATATCAACTACCCGGTGAAGCTCTCCGATGTGTCCATCAACGCACGGGAACCGTTCTTGTTCAACCAAACGCGTTTCCTGCTTACGTTGGGCATTCTGGCGCTTGCGTTCATCTTCCGTCCGAAGTCTGCTATTTACCGCATCGGCATCGTTCGCAATCCCCGTAAGTCGAAAGCTGCGCTCATAACCGCCGTGGCAATCGAGATCGTGCTGCTCAGTTCTTATCTGTTCATGGGCTCGAACCTGGTTGGCGTCGCTACCAGCACCTACAACTCCGGGTCGTGGGATGGCACCGGTATCGCTAACACGTTCAAAGTCGGCGGTGAGAATGCTCAGCAGTACGCCGAGCTTGCCAAATCCATGGCTCATGGCCAGTTGTATCTGGAGGAAACCCCACCGCAATGGCTTCAGGAAATGGACGATCCTTACGACAAGGGCGCCCGCGATGAGCTGCAGAAGGAAACGGGCGAGGAGTACCTGTTCGACGTCGCATACCACGATGGTCACTACTACGTGTACTTCGGTGTGGTTCCCGTGCTCGTTTTCTACTTGCCGTTCTATTTACTCACCGGCTCGAATTTCCCAACGGCTATCGGCGTGCTCATAGCCGTCATCATGTTCGTGCTGGGTTGTTCGGCGTTGCTTGACAGGTTCGCGCGCTATCACTTCAAGCGCGTAAGCCTTGGCCTGTACCTGTTGCTGCAGATTCCGCTTGTCATGTGCTGCGGCATCCTGTATTTGCTGAAGTTCCCCACCTTTTATTCGCTTCCCATTTCCATGGGCCTGGCGTTTTCGGTATGGGGCCTGTATCTGTGGATGCGCGGCCGTGCGGCGAAGAACCCTTGTGGCTGGTATCTGGGCGGAAGCCTGTGCATGGCCTTGGTTGTCGGGTGCCGCCCGCAGCTTATCGTGTTGTCGCTGGTGGCGTTCCCCCTGTTCTGGCGAAAATACATCACGAAGCGAACCATCCTCACGCGCAAGGGCGCGATCGAGTTCGCTTGCTTGATGGCGCCGTACATCGTGGTGGCGGCGGGGCTGATGCTGTACAACCATGCGCGCTTCGGCAGCTTCACCGATTTCGGCGCGAACTACAACCTGACGGTCAACGACATGACCAAGCGCGGTTGGAATATCGGGCGTTTGGCGCCGGCGCTGTTCGCGTACTTCCTGCAGCCGCCATCTATGACCGGCGTGTTCCCGTTCCTGCAGCCTGCTCCGTTTGAGACCACGTACCTGGGGCAGACCATCAAGGAGGTCACGTTCGGCGGCGTGCTGGCATGCCTTCCCATCCTGTGGATCCTGCCGTTCTCGCGCCGTATCCTGGCCTTGCGCTTCAAGCAGCGTTCGACGCGCACCATTGCCGGCGTCATCATCGCCTTCCTCATCGTAAACTCGCTGCTTGGCCGCGACATGCTCAGCCGCCTGATCTGGGGCACGCGGATGTCGATCACCGTCGGCGTAGTCTCGGTGCTGGCCTCGCTGGTGCTGGGCGGCGTCATCGGCGCCATCGCCGGCTTCTACGGCGGGCGCGTGGACAACATCATCATGCGGATTTTAGACGTGATCCAATCCTTGCCCGGCCTTTTGCTGACCATTGTGATATCGGCGGTGCTGGGCCCCGGCTACTTTAACACGATACTGGCGCTCTCCGTCAACTGCATCCCCGGCCAGGCCCGTATGCTCCGGGCGCAGATGATGAAAAACCGGGGCGTGGAGTATGTGGAGGCGGCCCAATCCATTAATTGCAGCAAATTCCGCATCATTGCGGTTCATCTGTTCCCCAACTCCTTCTCCCCGCTGATTGTCCAGATGACGATGGGCGTGGCAAATATGATTCTGACGGCCTCCTCCCTGTCATTCATCGGGCTGGGCGTTCAGCCGCCCCAGCCGGAGTGGGGCGCAATGCTGTCGGGTGCCCGGGAGTTTATTCGCTCCAGTCCCCACATGGTGGTATTTCCCGGCCTGGCGATTGCGATTACGATTCTCGCCCTAAATCTGCTTGGCGATGGTCTGCGCGACGCCCTTGACCCGAAGCTGAGAAAATAGGAAGGTGGAACGCATGGTATATAAGGAGCAGAAAAACAGCGGCGCTTTCTTGGAAGTGAAGGACCTGGTGGTGGAATACTTCTCCAAGGATGCGGTTGTACATGCCGTAAACGGCGTAAGCTTCAGATTGGAGAAGGGTCAGACATTGGGTCTGGTGGGCGAGACTGGGGCCGGTAAGACCACCATCGCGAAAGCGATTTTGCGCATCCTGCCCGACGTGGGCGCGCGCATGGTGAGTGGCCAGGTGCTGCTGGAGGGGAAGGATATCGTCTCGATCCAGGAGTCCGACATGCGGCAGGTGCGTGGGAAAAAGATATCCATGATTTTTCAGGACCCTATGACCGCGTTGAATCCCGGTCAGACCGTGGGCAGCCAAATC
>CALEWN010000008.1 GCA_937925385.1 uncultured Senegalimassilia sp. | reverse complement strand
CTTGGCGAGGAAGCCCTCAAGATCATGAAGGCCGGCGGCGAGAAGTATGGCCTGAAAACGCTTACGGAGGTCATGGACTCCGAACACTGCGAGCTGGTGCATTCCTATGTGGACGGCCTGCAGGTAGGTGCCCGCAACTTCCAGAACTTCAGCTTGCTGAAAAACATCGGCAAGGTCACGAAGGATTCTCACAAGATGGTGCTGTTCAAGCGCGGCTTCGCGGGCACCATCGCCGAGTGGCTGGCGGCCACGGACTACATCACCATGGAGGGCAACGACAACGTGGTGCTGTGCGAGCGCGGCCTGCGCACGTTCGAGACGGCCACTCGTTTTACGCTCGACATCTCGGCCGTGCCCGTCATCCACAAGCAAAGCCTGCTGCCCATCTGCGTGGACGTCTCCCATCCGGCCGGCGTTCGCGACCTGGTGCCCAGCCTGGCGCGCGCCGCGGTGGCCGTGGGCGCCGACTCCATCATGATCGAGGTGCACCCCAACCCGCCGGTGGCGCTTTCCGACGGCCCGCAGCAGCTGACCCCGGCGCAGTTCCGCGTCCTGGTCGAAGAGCTGCGCGAGATCGCCGCGGTGTTCGGGAAGAAGATCGTCTAGCAGTCGCGAAGCGTTTTGCGCAAAGTTGCGAAGGCGGATCGGGAAACCGGTCCGCCTTTTTTGCGCGCTGGGTCTGATTAGCGGCAAGGGCGTTTTCGGACCGAGGGCCCGCTTTGCCTGGGCGCGCTTCCGGCCGTGTGATGGCCCGCTCGCTCAGCGTTTGCCGTACGATATGGCGCGCTCGGGGCAGGCGCGCATGCAGCCAAGGCACATGAGGCATTTCTCGTTCGGCCAGGTAGGATGGCCGTTTTTCATGACAATGGCGTTTGCGGGGCAGGTGCGCTCGCAGCGTCCGCAGCCCACGCACGCATCGCTGACGGTGAAGTTGCTGCAAGATAACACGCGGTCGAGATCGACGCGGCGCATAAGGCCATCGGTGCTGCTCGCCTTCCTCCACGTGCCCATAGCCACCTCCCTCGTGCCGCCTGCGTTTTCGCTCTTCACGTCATGGTAGCGCAAAACCGCGGTGGCTCTCGAAGCCGTTTGCTCGTTCGTTTTCGGAATCGAACGTTATCTGCCTATGCTGTGCATGCGCGCCTGACCGCATGCCGCCGCCGTGCGAAAGCGGTAGAATCTTCAAGTTGCGCTCATTGCAGCGCGCATGGATCGTAATAAGTCTCCGCCGCCGTTCCCGCCGGTTCAGGTTCACGCCCGAAGCGTCCGTTTCCAGCGGCGAGTTGCTAACGCGAAGGAACGTCATATGCCCGTCGATATCACCACGCTCAACGGCCCGCAGCGCGCGGCCGTCGAATGCACCGAAGGCCCGCTTTTGGTCTTGGCCGGTGCTGGATCAGGCAAAACGCGCGTGCTCACGTACCGCATCGCGCACATCCTGGAGGATCTGAACGTGGCGCCGTGGGAAATCTTGGCCATCACGTTCACCAACAAGGCGGCCGCCGAGATGCGCGAGCGCCTGCAGGGCCTGGTCGGCCCGCGCAGCCGCGGCATGTGGGTGTCCACCTTCCACAGCATGTGCGTGCGCATGCTGCGCGCCGACGCCGAGCGCCTGGGATTCTCGAAGAGCTTCACCATCTACGACACCGACGACCAGAAGCGCCTGTATAAGGAAATCATGGCCGAGCTGGACATCGACCCGAAGCGCTTCCCTATAAACGCCCTGATGAACCGCATTTCCACGGCGAAAAACGAGTTGAAGGTGCCCGGCAACTTCGCCAAGGAGGCCAACGACCCGGTGGGCAAGGTGGCCGCGCGCGTGTACGAGAAGCTACAGGAACGCCTGAAGCAGGCTAACGCCTTCGACTTCGACGACCTGCTGCTGTACGCGTACCTGCTGCTGAAGAACCACCCCGACGTGCTCGAGGCCTATCAGCTGCGCTTCCGCTACATCATGGTCGACGAGTATCAGGACACCAACCATGCGCAGTACGAGATCACGCGCCTTCTGGCCGAGCAGCACGGCAACATCATGGTGGTAGGCGACGACGACCAGTCCATTTACAGCTGGCGCGGCGCCGATATCCGCAACATCCTGGAGTTCGAGAAGGACTATCCGCAGTGCACCACGGTGAAGTTGGAGCAGAACTATCGCAGCGTTGGCAACGTGCTGGCCGCGGCAAACGCCGTCATCGCGAACAACCAGCATCGCAAGGTGAAGAAGCTGTTCACCGACCAGGAAGACGGCGAGAAGATCCACGTGTACATGGCCTCCGACGAGCGCGACGAGGGTCGCTGGATCGCCGGCGAGATCGAGAAGCAGCGCCAGAAGGGGCTGTCTTACAACCAGGTGGCGGTGTTCTACCGCACCAACGCCCAGTCGCGCATGCTTGAAGATATGCTGCTGCGCGCCGGCGTGCCGTACCGCATCGTCGGCGGCACGCGATTCTTCGACCGCGCCGAGATCCGCGACGTCATGGCCTACCTCACGTTGGTGGTCAACCCCGCCGACGATATCGCGGCCAAGCGCGTCATCAACACGCCGCGTCGCGGCATCGGCAAGTCCACGGTGGAGCGCATCAAGCAGTTCGCGCGCGAGATGGACATGACGTTCATGGAGGGCGCCGAGATCGCCATCGCCGACCCCGAGCTGCGCGCCGCCACGCGCCGCAGCGTGGGGGAGTTCGTGCAGATCATCAAGGACGCGCAGTCCTACTCGGGCGACCTGCGCAAGTGCATCGAGGCCGTCATCGACAAGTCCGGCCTGATCAGCGCCTTGCAGGCCGAGAACACCGACGAGGCGCGCGGGCGCGTGGAGAACATCCAGGAGTTCCTGTCCGTAGTCGACGAGTTCGTGGACACCCACGAGGAGGAAGATGCCGACTACGCGGCACCCACGGTAGGCGAGCAGGGCGGGGAAGGCGAAGGTGCCGCCGAGCCCGTGCGCGTGCTGCGCGGCGATTCGCTGGCCGACTTCCTGGAGTGGGTGCGCCTGCGTACCGACCTCGACACCATGGACGAGGACGGCCAGGCGGTCACCATGATGACGGTGCACGCCTCGAAGGGCCTGGAGTTCGATTGCGTGTTCGTGGCGGGCATGGAGGAGACGCTGTTCCCGCATATGAACAGCGTCGGCGACGCCGCCGGCATCGAGGAGGAGCGCCGACTGGCCTACGTCGCCATCACGCGCGCCCGCAAGGTGCTGTTCCTCACCTGCGCCTACACGCGCCAGATCTTCGGCCAGACGCAGGCCAACCCGGTGTCGCGCTTCATCCACGAGATTCCCGGCGAGCTTCGCCAGACCATGGGCGTGGGCAGCCAGGGCTTCTCCGGCACCGGCTGGGAGAAGCGCGGTAGCCGCAAGGGCATCTCCGGCAGCGGCGTGGAGGCCGGCGGCGGTCGCGTGTTCGGCCGATCGAGCGCCAGCGCCCCCGGCGGCAGGTCCGAGCGCGAACGCCGCGAGGCGCGTACGAACCGCATCGGCGCAGGTCGTTCGGTATCGGGCGCCTACGTGCGTCCCGGCGCGGAGAAGAAGGCGGCAGCCAAGATGACCTTCGCCGCCGGCGATACCGTCGACCATAAGACGTTCGGCCGCGGCAAGGTGACGAAGGTGGACGGCGACACGCTCTACGTCCGCTTCTCCAAGTCCGGCCAAACGAAGAAGCTGCTAAAAGATTACGCGCCCATCGTCAAGATCGGGTAGGGAAGAGCCAACGGGCCGCGTAAACAGAACGATGCACTCTTGTGCGTTGCATGCTTACGCACAAGAGTGCAGCTTTTGGCGAAGGTTTTATTCATCGCTACTTTTCTTTGAGCGTGTAGTAACCAAATACAGCGCCGCAGGCAAGCATTGCCATTCCGGCAAGGTATTGTCCGTCGCTGATTAGCTTGATGCTCAATGCTGCCCAGAAAACCTCTAGCGCGAGTACGAACCCCATGGTGCCTCCTATCTAGCGATGCAGTTATAGTTGAGGTATTGCTTTGCCAAGCATCTTCCCTAACTTTTGAAGCTTGAACGGGGCCTTAATGGTTCTAAGGAGGCTACCCGATTCAAAATCATCGATTACCTCAACTAGTTGCGGCTTAATCTTCGGAATGTCGGATTTGACAGTTGGCCAGAGCTTTTCAATCATTGCGCGGTCGTTGTCGCTTGCGTCTTCGTAAGAAACAATGCTGCTTGCGATGGTCGCGATAAGAATATTGTTAACAAGCGTTTGGTTACTTTTGAGGTATCTAACCTCTGCTGGCGTTAAATCGCTTAGGTCGATATCTAGCTCATCGCTGAGTGCGGCATATTTTCTGATTTTCTGTTCGTCTGTGGAGTTCATATTAAACGCCTCACTACGTTTACTGCTTTTTATTTCGTTCTTGTTGAGCTTTCTCAAGGAGACATGCTTGTCTTTGCGGTGAGACATACCAGCCTCCTACGAAACAAATGAGCAGGCAAATTATGCCAATTGGAAGACATGGGATTCCCATGAAAGACCATCCCAAGATGCCGAGTATCGTCATGATTACACCGACGAATCCTAGAAATGAAAACATAGTCCCTCCTTTTTGTTGTGGCCATTGACCAGCTGGTCAATGTTCTTTATCTAACGATAAAGAACAGCATGTCATCACTGCCTTCGTTCGCGTAACGAACGCTCTTTGGTGTGGTGTGATTGCTTGTGAGATTGTAGAAAGTCGGTTGTTTCGGGGCTTTGTTATCAAGTTCGCGGTGTTCGTGCTCTGGGTGTTGGAATCATCTGCAATTTGGTAAAACGCCAGCAGACGTTATATGCTTGCGCTTCTCTAACTGCTTTCGTAAAATGCCTATATCGTAC
>CALEWN010000007.1 GCA_937925385.1 uncultured Senegalimassilia sp. | reverse complement strand
AAATCAACCACCGCGCCGCTGCCGGGCTTCAAACGCTTGCCCGGGCGCACGAGCACCTCCCAGATGGCCTGCTGGTTTTCGCCGGGAACAGGCTGGCCGGGGATATGGGGCACGTCCGCATACGGCTGCGCCTTCGAGCCCACAAGCTGGCGAAGCAGGAACACCTCGGACTGCCCGCCCGTGCCGCGCTTTGCGCCAAGCAGGCGCGCCGGCAAAACGCGCGTTTCGTTGGCCACCAGCAAGTCGCCGGGCTCAAGGTAGTCGATGATGTCGCGGAAGATGCGGTCCTCGATCGCGCCGGTCTCGCGGTCCATGACCAGCATGCGGCACGCATCGCGCACCGCCGCCGGCTCCTGCGCGATGAGCTCCTGGGGAAGATCGTAATCGAAATCGCTCGTTTTCATCGAGATGCTCCTTGTCGCACGCCCGACATCCTACGCCGGGCATATAAAAGGCCGCGCCGCGCGCAGCCGAATAGCTTTCGAACAGGCAGATTATACGCCAGCCAAATGGTTTTTCGCACATGTGCGAAAAGTCCGCATGCACTGTGCAGCAAGCTGGCCGCTCAGCTCCACGTAGTCGGCATACGAAGCGGTTTCCGCCTTGATGAAGCCACGCTCGCCTTCCCCCGGCGGCACGCAAGGTCTCCGCGCCTGCGTTATCGATCACCTCGCCAGCAACCGACAAAGCACGCAAAGCCTTTGCTGCACCCCCTCGGGGCCCGAGCGGCAAACCCTGCTGTTCGGGCCCCGCTTCGCAAAAATGCAACCGCAAGCCTAAGCGAAACTTCTCTGCGGTCCCGGCTTTCGCCGAGTTCCGTCTTTTGAGCAACACATCTGCACATTAGCTGCAATTCGTTTGCAAAACGCCCTACATCAACGTCCCTCTTGTCAACTGTGCATAGTGTATATATACTGTGCTTACCGGTTATACACACGTGCTCGATCGGGACGCTGGTCGTGCGCGAGGCTTCAGGCGCGTCTGAAGCCGCAAGCCCACAGGAGACAACGTGGACATCATCCTATCCAACACGAGCAACTTGCCCATCTACGAGCAGATTTCGCAGCAAATTAAAAGCCACATCCTTTCGGGAGAACTGTCATGCGGAGAAAAACTGCCTTCCATCAGGGCGCTTGCAAACGGATTGCACGTAAGCGTCATCACGACCAAACGTGCATACTCCGACCTTGAAGCGCTCGGCTTCATCGAGACCGTGCAAGGCAAGGGCAGCTTCGTCGCAGCAGGCAACCGCGAGCTTTTGCGCGAGGAAGGCCTGAGGCGCGTAGAGGAACTACTGGCGAAAGCGGCCAATGAGGCCACGCAGCTTGGCGTCTCTCGCGACGAGCTGCACAGCATGCTCGACCTGATGGCAGACGAGTCGCACACCGAGAAATGAGCACAACCATGGAAACCCTTATCGAAGTCCGCGGCGCAACACGGCGCCTAAGCGATAACTTCGCGCTTGAAAACGTCAGTCTTGCCCTACGACCTGGAGAAATCGTTGGATTCGTCGGCACAAACGGGGCCGGGAAAACCACCGTGGTTCGCGCCATCTTAGGCGAGCTGCACCTTGACGCAGGCAAGATCCGCCTGTTCGGCGAGCCCTTCGGCTCCGCCGCGCCCGTCGAAGCGCAACGCCGTCTGCGTGGGCGCATCGGCGTGGTGCTCGACACGTGCCCCTTCCCCGCCGAGCTCAAGGTAAAGCAGGCTGTTGCTTGCATTGCGCCAGCGTTTGAGAACTGGAACGCAAGCACGTTCGCCGCCCTGCTTGACGAGTTCGGCATCTCGCCGAAGGCGAAGGTACGCAACCTTTCGCGCGGCATGGGCATGAAGCTGCAGCTGGCCGTTGCGCTTTCGCACGGCGCTGACCTGCTGATACTCGACGAGGCCACCGCTGGCCTAGACCCGATTGCGCGCGACGAGATACTCGACCGTTTGCGCGAGTTCGCCAGCAGCGGCCAACGCGGCGTGCTGCTGTCCAGCCACATCACGAGCGACCTTGAGCGCATAGCCGACCGCGTCGTCGGCATCAATGCCGGGCGTATCGCCTTCAACCTGCCGCGCGAGCAGATCACCGATGCCGCCGGCATCGCGCACTGCACCACCGACCAAGCCCGTGAGGCGCTCAACGTGCTTGCGGAGCTTAATGACGAATGCGAGCTCGCAAGCAACAGCATGTCAAGCGAACCTGCCGTCGACCACGGCTCAGCCGCGGCGGCGCACGACCCCTTCGCCATGTTCAGCATCTCCACACCGCGCGCCATTCGCCGTACCTATTGCACCGACGTGCTCGTGCCCGACCGGTTCGCTTTCGCGCAAGCATTCCCCGACATCGCCTGCGACCGCGCAACGATCGACGACTACCTGCAGTTCGCGCTCAACGGCGAACCGCAGCTGCACTAGGGAAAGGAACGCCTGATGAAAGCCGTTTTGCAAATGGAATTCGCCTACTTATGGTCAACGAACGCAGCCAGCCTGGCCACGTTCTTTGTCATGTACGTGTTTCTTACCCAGACGCTGCAGACGCCTACGATGGTATCGGTGCTCTGCGCGATGGAGCCGCTGCTGGTGCTGTTCACGTTCATGAACGCCGACATGGCCAACGGCTGGGGACGTTACCGCGCCGCGCTGCCGCTTTCGCGGCGCGACATCGTTGTCGGCCGATACGCGACGATTTTGCTATCGGCTGCCGCAACCATTGCGGCATCGGTTGTGCTGGGCATGGCCGGCAACGTTGTCGGTCCCATGGCGATCGCCGACTTCGAGCCCATGCCCATCTGCGAGCTTGTGGGCACCTGCCTATGCTCGGCCGCTGCTGCGCTGGCAATCGTCGCCTTCATGCAGCCGTTTTTGGTGAAGTTCGACAACGCGAAGGGCGTGCGATACGCCACGCTGGCGTTCCTTGTGGTCGTGGCATTGGGGATTGCCGCCCTTTCGCAGGTGGTCGATGCGCCGATGCTTTACGAGGTGGCGGATTGGATCGAGACGAACATCGGGCTCATCGTGGCAGGCGTTGTCGCGGCATCGGCGCTTGCCCTTGCAATCAGCTGCGTCATCAGCCTGCGCATCTACGCGAAGAAAGACTTATAGACAAACGTTTGAGGAAGCACTTGGAAACAGGCGAAATAGCGGCCCGAATGGAGCGAGGGACAAGTGCTCAGCCTCTGTTTCCGTCCGAGAAACACTTGGAACGGTAACCGAAAAATATAGCTGATGGCCAGCCGTTACAACGCTACATATTCCTTGTCGGTCACCGGTTTGCACCAATCGTTGGAGACATTTTCGCTCGGGTATTCAAAAGCGAGATGGCTAAACCAGCTGCCCGCCTGTGCATCGTGGCCCGCAATCTGCTTAACCATGTTTGCTCCTATATTCAATCTGTTGCATTTTTAGGCGTCATATCGAATGCTTATAGATGCAATGCAGACTCTGGCGGGTA
>CALEWN010000006.1 GCA_937925385.1 uncultured Senegalimassilia sp. | reverse complement strand
GGAACGTGGTGTTTTCAAGCCCCCAGGAGCGCACAAGGCGAATGATGCCGTTGCCGATAACGCCAAGTATCAAGCCGAAGGCGATGCCGCCGACGAATTCGACTAGAAACTCGCTTATAGCGTGAGCGGGGGAGAAAGCGCCGGTCATTGCCGCGGCTATGGCGAATTGGAAGGCTACGATACCGGAAGCGTCGTTGATAAGCGATTCGCCTTTGAGCAGCGCTTTGCACCGAGGGCTGATGTCGGCATCTTTCGAGGCGG
Organism: uncultured Senegalimassilia sp.; assembly: GCA_937925385.1. GTDB lineage: Bacteria > Actinomycetota > Coriobacteriia > Coriobacteriales > Eggerthellaceae > Senegalimassilia. The sequence continues at coordinate 1,229 of CALEWN010000006.1, read as the reverse complement.
CGGACACGGCGATAGGGTCGGTTGGCCCGAGCGCCGCGCCCAGCGCGAACGCCGCAGCCAGCGAAATAGAGGGAATCATCGCATTCACGAAAAAGCCCACGGCAACGATGATCGCCAAGACCAGGCCGATTGCCAGCGACAAGATGGAGCGCCTGTTGCGTCACAGCTCGGTTTTCTTCGCTTCCTTGGCCTCATGGAAGAGCAGCGGCGCTATGAACAGCACCAAGAACAGCTCGGATTCGTCGAAGAGCAGATCGATCTGCCGCCCTGCGACTACGGCGATGGCGAGGCCTAGGCCGATCTGGATGAGCGGCGATGATACTTTAGGCACAAGCTGGTCGATCACCGACGACGCTAAAACGGCGGCGAGCATGAGCAATATAAGCAGGAATGTCTCCATATGAGCATCTCCAAGTATTCAACGGGAATGACCATATTGTAACCCGAACGGTAGGTGCTGGATGGTTAACGGTATGTGAACCGTAGTGCATCTGCACAAAAACCTGCAATCGATTTGTGCATATCGATATGGTCCCCAACTTCGGCTGAGAATAGGCCGAATGTGACAGGAAGCTCAGTTCCTATGTATATCCGTGTTCCTATGGGGCTGTGTTCGGTTCTTGTCTGCAAGAAAGGGTCCATCAATCACGGTTTTGCGGTGGAGGCGATATTGTGGCGCTCTTTCACCCTATGGTGGAAACGCCTGAATCGTCGCTATGTATTCTTGCGGGGCGAAAAGCTCGGGCGCGGAAACCGGGTTGCCTTGCCATGACCGTGCGAGCAAGGGTGCCCCTTCGCGCCCTGCTCGGCCGTCGGCGAGACTGGGCGATGCCTCGTGTGCAGCAGAGCGGAGGCGGGCGTATCGGTGCAGTATCCTAAATGCCGGGCTGCAAGGTTGGTTCCCTAACGAAGAAGTTGCAAAAACCGCTCTGAGAACCTTTTCAAAAAAAGTTTCGAAAAGGGGGTTGCACAGATTCTGGAAGTGCGTATAATACTTACTCGCGCCTTGGTGGGTGTGGCCTAGTTGGTTAGGGCGCCAGATTGTGGCTCTGGAGGTCGAGGGTTCGAATCCCTTCACCCACCCCATCGCGCAGCTGTTTGACATAGTGTGTTTTCTTGGACCGTTAGCTTAGTTGGTAGAGCAGGGGACTCTTAATCCCAAGGTCCGGGGTTCGAGTCCCCGACGGTCCACCATTTAAACACGCTTGTTTAACGAACCTTCACATATT
>CALEWN010000005.1 GCA_937925385.1 uncultured Senegalimassilia sp. | reverse complement strand
ATTATCCAAACCATCCTGCACGAGCGCTACCGCAACGACCCCTCGCCGTTCGTGCAATATTACGTGGCGTTCTACGCCAGCGCGTATCTAGGGGTCATCACCCACTGGATCGAGACGGGCATGAAGGAAAGCTCGCAGGAGATGGCCCTTGTAGCCATGCGCCTGTTCTTCATCAAACCCGGCGACCCCATTCGACTGTAAGGAATAAGGCGGAACATGAGCGAGAACAACCAGAACGAGAACCTGCATATCGGCATCGACGTGGGCTCCACCACGGTCAAGCTTGCCATCTTGGACGACGCGGACCAGATCCGCTACGCGGTGTACCGTCGTCACCACGCGGACGTGCGCGCCACCATCGTCGAGGTGCTGTCCGAAGCCGCGTGCGACTTCGGCGACAAGCGCATGACCATCGCCATCACCGGCTCGGGCGGCCTGCTGCTGGCCCAATGGCTGGGCATCGAGTTCGTGCAGGAGGTCATCGCCAGCAAAACCGCCGTCGAAACCTTCATCCCGAAAACCGACGTGGCCATCGAGCTGGGCGGCGAGGACGCGAAGATCATCTACTTCGACAACGGCATCGAGCAGCGCATGAACGGCACCTGCGCCGGCGGCACCGGCGCGTTCATCGACCAGATGGCGGCGCTTTTGAACACCGACGCCGGCGGTCTGAACGAGCTGGCGCAGCATGCCACCACCATCTATCCCATCGCCAGCCGCTGCGGCGTGTTCGCGAAAACGGACGTGCAGCCGCTGCTCAACGAAGGCGCGCGCCGCGAGGACATCGCCGCGTCCATCTTCCAGTCCGTGGTCACGCAGACCATCTCCGGCCTGGCGTGCGGCCGCCCCATCCGCGGTTACGTCGCCTTCCTGGGCGGCCCGTTGCAGTACCTGCCTGAGCTGCGCAAACGCTTCTACGAAACGTTGAACCTGGACGAGGAGCACCGCATCGTCCCGCAAAACGCCCACCTGTTCGTTGCCGGCGGCTGCGCCATCGCGGGCGCGGCCAGCGAAACGGTGAAGGCCGAGCTGCTCTCCGACGTGCTCGAGCGCCTGAAGAACCTCGGCGACATCCAGGGCAGCGAGGTCGTGCGTCTGCCTCCGCTGTTCGCCGACCAGGCCGAGCTGGACGAGTTCAACGCCCGCCACGCCGGCGAGCGCGTGCCCCGCGGCGACCTTGCAAGCTACCGTGGCACCGCCTTCCTGGGCATCGACGCCGGCTCCACCACGTTCAAGGCCGCGCTCATCGGCCAGGACGGCGAGCTGCTGTGGACCCATTACGTGTCGAACAAGGGCGACGTGCTCGGTTGCGCGAAGGCCGCCATCGCCAAGCTCTACCGCGAGCTGCCGCGCGACGCCGCCGGCAACCCGCTGGTGACCATCGGCCATTCCACGGTCACGGGCTACGGCGAGATGCACGGGCGGCTGTGCTGCGCGGCGGAGGGGGATGCGTCCCTCGCTGTGCGCACGCGGGAGACGCCGCTTCGGCTACTCTCCGCGGTGGCGGAGAAGCAGTGCCCGTTCACGCAGGAGACAATGCTCCAGACCGGGCAGGAGACGCCCGAGGAGGTGCTGGCCTACCGCCTGACCCTGCGCGTGACGGACTGGCAGAACGTCGGGACGAAGCTGCTCGTCAAGGGGGAAGCTCGGCTTTGCGTGCTCTACCGCGGCGAGCAGCAGGGGCTCTGCATCCATGAGGCGGCGCTGCCGTTTTCGCAGATTCTCGACGGCATCGAGGCCGCCGAGGACGGCGAGTGCGCCGTCGAGCCGCGCATCATCGAAGCGCAGACGCGCGTACTGCGCACGGAGGGTGCCTGCGGCTTTGGTGTGAGTGCGCAGGTGTCGCTCTTCGTGCGCCAGTGGCGGCAGGAGCGCGTGCAGCTTGTGGAGGACCTCTACAGCACGCGCGCCGATACGGCCATTCGCCGCG
>CALEWN010000004.1 GCA_937925385.1 uncultured Senegalimassilia sp. | reverse complement strand
CCGGGTTATCGCGAAGCAAAGCCCATGGTGTACACGGGCTTGTTCCCCATCGATTCGGACCAATACGAGACGCTCAAAGAGGCGCTCGAGAAGCTCTCGCTCAACGATCCCGCGCTCATCTGGGAGCCTGAGAAGTCCCATGCGCTCGGCTTCGGCTTCCGCGTGGGCTTTTTGGGCCTGCTGCATATGGAAGTGGTCAAGGAACGCTTGGAACGCGAGTTCAACCTGGATCTGCTCGCCACCGCGCCTTCCGTGGAGTATCACGTGTTCCGCCGGGGCGGCGAGATGATCAGCCTGCATTCCCCGCAGGAGATGCCCGACCCCGGCGAGATCGAGCGCATCGAGGAGCCCTACTTGAAGGCGAAGATCCTCATCCCGCCCGACTACGTGGGCGCCGTCATGGAGCTCACCACCGCGCGGCGCGGCACGTTCGTCACCATGAACTACCTGTCGCAGCACACGGTGGAAATGCTTTGGGAGATCCCGCTGTCCGAGCTCATCATGGACTACTTCGACAAGCTCAAGTCCAACACCAAAGGCTATGCCAGCCTTGATTACGACTTTGACGGGTATAAGCCGTCGAACCTGGTCAAGCTCGATATCCTGCTTTCCGGCAAGCCCATCGACGCGCTCAGCTTCATCGTGCATCGCGATAAGGCCTACGATCGTGGCCGCGTGCTCACCGAAAAGCTCAAGGAGATCATCCCTCGCCAGATGTTCGAGGTTCCTATCCAGGCCGCCATCGGCGGGCGCGTGCTCGCGCGCGAAACGGTGAAGGCCAAGCGCAAGGACGTGCTTGCGAAGTGCTACGGCGGCGACATCAGCCGCAAGCGCAAGCTGCTCGAGAAGCAGAAGCAGGGCAAGAAGCGCATGAAGGCCATCGGCAACGTCGAGGTGCCGCAGGAGGCGTTCATGGCTATTTTGAAGGTCGACGATTAGGGGCTGTTGCGGAATATGGGCGCAAAGCGCGACGAATACAACTGGTTGGACGATGCGTTCGACGATAAGAAGGCTCGCGAAGAGCTCGAGCGGGCGCAACGGGGCGGCACGAAGGCCGCTGGCGTGGGCTGCATCGTGGTGGTGCTTGCCCTTATCGTGCTGCTCGTGTTCACGCTCGTTTCCGGCGTGAGCATCCTGTCTGCGATGTAGGGCGGTCCCATGTACGATTTCTTCCGCCGTCATCGTCTGCTGCTTGCGCCTATGGCGGGCGTTTCGGACATGGCGTTTCGCACGCTGTGCCGCGAGCAGGGCGCCGATTTGACGTACACCGAAATGGTGTCCGCTAAAGGCCTTTCATATGCCAATGAGAAAACGCGTCATCTGCTCGATTTGGCGCAAGGGGAGGACATAGTGGCCGTGCAGCTGTTCGGCCACGAGCCGGACGTGATGGCCGAGGCGGCCGCGATGATCGCCGGCGGCAAATATCACGTGCCGTTCGACTTCCTCGACATCAACATGGGCTGCCCCGCGCCGAAGATCACCGGCCCGGGCGCGGGCTCGTCGCTCCTGCGCGACCCGGAGCGCGCCGAAACCATCGTGCGCGCCGTGTGCCGCGCGGCGGGGGACATCCCCGTCACCGTCAAGCTGCGCATCGGCTGGGACGAGGAGCACCTCACCGGCGTCGAAGTGGCGAAACGCTGCGAGGACGCGGGCGCGGCGCTCTTCACCGTGCACGGG
>CALEWN010000003.1 GCA_937925385.1 uncultured Senegalimassilia sp. | reverse complement strand
GGTGGTTGCGCGGGGGTATTGGACGCTTGATTAGTGGATCGATAACTTGGCGGGCGGCAGCCGTCACAACCATGTGGAGCACCTCATCTGCGCGCTCACCGGCGCAGAGGCCGCCATCGCCGTGAACAACAACGCGGCCGCCGTCATGATGGTGCTCGCCGAGTTCGCCGCCGGCCACGAGGCCATCGTCAGCCGCGGCGAGCTCGTCGAGATCGGCGGCAGCTTCCGCGTCCCCGACATCATGGCCCAATCCAACGCCCGCATGGTGGAGGTGGGCGCCACGAATAAAACCCATGCCTTCGACTACGAACGCGCCATCACGCCCGACACCGCCATGCTGCTCAAGGTGCACCCTTCAAACTACCGCATGATCGGCTTCACCGAAAGCGTCTCGAAGACCGACCTGCGCCGCATCGCTGATGCGGAAAACGCCCGCCGTGCCGCCGAGGGCGCCGCCACCCCCGAGCTGCTCGTCTACGAGGACCAGGGCTCGGGCGCCTTCATGCACCTCGATGTGTTCGGCGAATACGCCGAGCCCACGGTGCGCGAATCGCTTGCCGAAGGATGCGACCTAGTCAGCTTCTCGGGCGATAAGCTGCTCGGCGGCCCGCAGGCCGGCATCGTGGTGGGCCGCAAGGATTACATCGACCGCCTGAAGAAGCACCCTCTCGCCCGTGCGCTGCGCCTGGACAAGATGACGCTGGCCGCTTTGGAAGCCACGCTGCGCCTGTATCTGGACCCCGAGGATGCGCTTCGCCGTATCCCCACCCTGCGCATGCTCACCGAGGATGCCGAAACGGTGCGCGAACGCGCCGAGGCGCTGATGGCGGCCCTGGCCGAACGCGTTACGCTCGAGCAGGCGCACCTGGAAATCGTGGAGGAGACGGGGCGCGCAGGCGGAGGATCGCTTCCCATGTGCGATATCCCCACATTCTGCGTGCGCGTGCGCTTCGAAGCAGGCAACGCGCAGGGCTGCGAGGAGCACCTGCAGCGCAACCGCGACGTGCCCGTGATCGGCCGCATCAAGCGCGAATGCGTGCTGTTCGATGCACGCACCATCACCGAAGAGGATATCCCTGAGATTGCCAGCGCCGTGGCCAGCTATTTCACGGCCATCGAAGGGCGAAAGGAGTCGTAGCGCGCAATGGCAACCGAATCGAAACGAGATCTGGTGCTCGGAACCGCCGGCCACATCGACCACGGTAAATCCACCTTGGTCCAGGCGCTCACAGGCACCGACCCGGACAGGTTGAGCGAGGAAAAGCAGCGAGGCATCACCATCGAGCTCGGCTTCGCCCAGCTTGAGCTTCCCGACGGAAGCGCCATGGGCGTGGTCGACGTCCCGGGACACGAGCGCTTCGTGCGCCAGATGATCGCGGGCTCCACCGGCATCGACGTGGCGCTTCTGTGCATCGCCGCCGATGACGGCATCATGCCGCAAACCGAGGAGCATCTTGCGGTGCTGCAGCTTCTGGCCGTGCCCACCTGCGTGGTGGCGTTGACGAAATGTGACCTGGTAGACGATGAATGGGCGCTGTTCATGGAAGACGAGGTGCGCACCCGCCTGGCCGAAACGCCGTATGCGCAAGCCGCCGTCGTGCCCGTTTCGGCCCGAACCGGGCAGGGCCTGAACGAGTTGCGAGAAGCCATACAGCTTGCGGCCCGCGGCACCGCCGGCCGCGCCGAGCAGGAGGCGATGCGCCTGCCTGTAGACCGCAGCTTCACCATCAAGGGCGCGGGCACCGTGGTCACAGGCACCCTTTGGAGCGGCATCGCGCATGTGGGCGACGAGGTGGAGGTGCTGCCTTCGGGCCTGCGCACGCGCATCCGCGGCATCCAAGTGCACGGGCAGGCGGTGGAGCAGGCAGCGTCAGGGCACCGCACCGCGCTGAACCTGAACGCAGTGACCACCGACGACGTGCGACCGGGCAGCTTCATCTGCACGCCCGATGCCGTCACGCCCACCGACCACTTCGATGCGGACATCACCTATCTGGGGATCCCCGACCAAGACAAACCGCTTGAAACCGGCTGCCGCGTGCACGTTGCGCATGGCACCACGGAGTGCATCGGGCGCGTGCTGCTCATGGATGGCGCGAAAAGCATCTCCCGTGGTCAAACGGCTGCAGCGCAGATTCGAGCCGAAAGCGACTTGCCGGTTGCATACGGTGACCGATTCGTCATCCGCTCATACTCCCCCGTCCATGTGATCGGCGGCGGCGTGGTGCTGCGTGCCCACCCGAAACGCACCACCACGGTAAGCGAAGCGGACCGCACGCTGCTCGATGCGCTGCGCGTGGGCGATGGTGCGAAGGCGACGCAAACCGCCTTCGATGCGGCCGAGTTTCCCGTAACGCCTTCCGAGATCGCCCACGCAACCGGGCTTCCCCTTGCGCAAACCA
>CALEWN010000002.1 GCA_937925385.1 uncultured Senegalimassilia sp. | reverse complement strand
TGCGGGTTGAATGCTCATTGCAATTTCATTATTGCACGTTTGGTATTGATTATCAACTATTTATTGTGACATAGCCTAAGCAAAAGCTAAGTGCGCATAAGGCTATCGGCATCTTGGTCTGTCTGGCATCTGCAGGCATGATCGGGGGAGCAAGCTTCGCCTCCATGGGACCCGACGCACTGCTCGGTTGCCTATTCGCCTTCCTGGCGGCATTCGGATGGGGATTCGAAGGCTGCGTCGCCGGCTTCGGCACCATTTTGATCGACTACCGAATCGGCATCGCCATTCGCCAAACCACCGCAGGGCTCCTAGAGCTACTGATCGCCTTCCCCATCCTTGCCACCATCGGTGGAGGCATCGGCGCCGTTCCGGAATTGCTTGGAGCAGCAATCTCCACTCCGGCATTGCTCATTTTCGCAATCTCCGGCTTATTTGCCATGCCAGCTTACTCCTTCTGGTATAAGGGCAATTCGATGTGCGGCACGGCTCTGGGCATGGCATGCAATGGCATGTACGCATTCTGGGGCCCGCTGTTCATCTGGTTGATTCTTGGAGTGCTGAACATCGGCGGCATGAGCGCCGATTACCCGCCGCTCTCGATGACGCAATGGTTCGGGGCGATCATCATGGTCGCAGGTATCTTCTGCATCGCAGTGAACCCGATCGATATGATCCGCAAAAAGCAGGAGGATTAGAAGATGAGTAACGAACTGCCTCTGTATTACGCAATCATGAAACACTTCGCAAACGGCAAGCCCGATTGCACAGAGGGTGTAATGCATGATCTTGCCGCCAGCTATAGCTCCTACAAGCTGTTCACCAGAAAAGACATCGACGAAGCACTGGCAACCGCCAAGGAAAACGGGCTTCTGGACGAGTGCGATTGGGAAATAGACGCCAACGGAGAATTGCAAACCTTCTATATCGCTAACGATTTTGGGAGAGATATGATTCAGCGGTATATCAGGTAGACGCAAAAGCCGCCGCAGCCACGTATGGGGCTGCGGCGGCTGCTCATTGGTAGGCGGAAATAGGCTACGCCATGAATCAGGTTTCGTTTCCGTGTTCCACATCCCCGGACTCTTCGAGACGTCATGCCTACAGGGCAAGCAGCGTTAGGTCCGATTCCACAATTAGCCCAAATAGCCCGATGACTATTCACCAAGATATAGTTCTTTGGGCGCATGATTCCGTCGTTGATCTTCGGGTGGCAATTGACTCCATGCCTCCCCATATTGCGCACGCAAATAACCCTCAACGTCGGCAGGTGCGAAAAACTCTATACCCTCGAATCGGATAGTACCTGGGGGCAAGAGCATACTCTTCGGAAACGGCTCGGTCGCCGCGTATGAAGATACCATCAGCATATCCGATTTTCGATCATCCCTCGCAGCCATGGCAGCCTCGTCGAACCCGCAATTGATGCGCTCCGGAGACAAGACCACACGCACCATAAAATGTGCTATGCGACACGCAAGTTTTTCCACTGCCCCCAGCACGCCCTGATGCGGCACCACAATGTGCTTAGAATGATACAGGTACGAGAGGCTCTGCCACATCATGCAGCGTTTACGCTGCCGCTTTGCCGCATCCGGTTCAGAACAAACAGCGTCATACGGAAAAATGTCCACGAAAACACCCTGCTTGAATCCGGCCTCTTCCGTTTCATCGGTTACAAAGCGCGTACCCGCCAGCATGACCTTTCCAAATAAAGCAGCCTGATGCGGATTCGTTCGATAGCAAGTCACGCAAAACCGCTCTCCCAAAGCCTCGGGGGCAACCTCTAAGAAACGCTCGAAATCATCACGTGGCATGCCGAGATCGATATCATCATCCCACGGGATAAAGCCACCATGACGCCGGGCCCCGAGCACCGTGCCGGAGTCGATGAAGTACATAATCCCATTCTCGCGACACACGCGATCGATTGCCTCAAGAATCCCTAACTCCGCTATTTGTAAACGGCGAAGCGTGTTCTGCTCATATTGCACGAGACCCCCTCTTTAAGCGCGCGTCAGCCCTAATGCTGCACGCCGGTAAAAATGCGCAAGCCATGACGATGTTTCGGCGATGTCAAAACCGTGCTCTCGAACCTCTTCGACAGCATCGATTCGCGGCTGAGAACGGGTGCGCTCGTAAGCCGCAAGCGCATGCTGAGCCCAAGTTGAAGCCCCCTCCTCAAGACTTAAACGATGCGCGTTGGAGCACACGAGCGCTAATTCGGGTACGCCCGTCGAAAGCACGCATGGCAACCCGCTCGCCTGCGCCTCAACAGCCGCCATCGCTAAGCCCTCAGACGTTGAAGGCATCAAGAACACGTCCATGGCGCGCAAAACCTCTGGCACATCATCGCAAACACCTAAAAACCGCACAGCTTCGCCCAAACCAAGCTGAGCCGCTTTGGCGCGTAGCTCATCCTCAAGCGGACCACGTCCAGCAAGCAACAGTACCGCGTTCGGTAAAGCATGGTGAATCTTGGCAAACACCTGAAGCAAAAATGCATGATTCTTTTCTGGGGCAAGTCGCCCTACATGCCCAAACACAGGCATATCGATCAAGCCTTTGTCACGTTTAGCGGACTTATGCTCGTCGTCTCCGCACACATATCGCGACAAATCGATACCGTTGGGAACAATAGAGAACCGATCGCTGTCAACTAGGTTTCGCCCGAATCGATCGAGCCCAGCTTCCCGCGAACACGCCATAAAGTAATCTGCAACGCGCCTCACAGGATGAGAGACCATGTTGAACGCGAGGCCGGCCAACCCCGTTTGGTAGTTTTGAGCATGGCTATGCGCAATAGCAAAGCAACCGGCGCGCTTCGCCTCACTCAAGTAAATTGGCGCGCTGCTGCCAATGTGCCCATGCACAACAGCCCATTCAGGATGCTGCGCAAACAACAGACGGCATTGCCTACGATACGCACGCTCATTAATGCCCGTAAACCGAGGAAGACGATATAACCGACCGCCTAGCCGGCGAATCTCAGCATCATAATCGCCCTCGCGCTGTTCATGCACCAGAAAATCGAATTGCAGGTCGCTTCGATCCATCGCCCGATACAGATTCATAATCATCGTTTCGGCACCGCCGCGATCCATCACGCCGATAACCTGCAAAACGCGCATCATGCCGCATCCTTCTCCACGGTTTCCTCCAACGAACTACTAGGATCCCTGCGCTCAAGAGCACCCGGCCCTCTACGAATCGAACGAACAAGAAAAAACAGCAACATAAGCACGCCAAGCAGGCATGCGCCAGCACCCGCAAAACTCACCCCATTCATGTCCCATGCATTCACGCACAGAAACGTCAGCGGGATAACCGTCAGAAACGCCGTGACGTTGCCGGCAAAGTTCGCCCAAAAATGGCGCAACGTAATGAGCAAGTCGCCAAAGAACCACAGAAACGCCGTTGCGGCGGTCGACACGATGATCGGCTGCAGCAAGTACACATACGGGGCAATACTTGCGCCGAAGAGCAATTCGAGCGCCCAACCGCCGACGAACTCAAGAATCACGGCGCACACCACAGTAACGCCTACGATGCCAAGCACCGTTTTGCCCAGCAACGCCAAAAAGCCTTTCTTGTCGCCCTCGAAGAACAAGCGCGGGAAAATGTCGAGCAACGGCCCATACAGATACTGCGCGCCCATCTGGATCACCAGCGCCGGCGCGGCTACAGAGGCATAAATGCCCAGCGCAGCATCACCGGAAACCACCGCCAGGTACTGCTTCGGAATGGTGAAAATAGCGCTTGCCGCAACGGACGCAACAACCGCCGGCAGCGACGTGCGCAAGAAGAACAGGGCCTTCTTCCCCGATAAGCTTACCGTCACGCGCGTGAATCGGCGGCAGTGCGGGATATCGAACAGCACGAGCACGCCAACAGCTGCAACCAACATTGCAACAATGGCAATGTTGAGGTTCTGCGTAAGGCCATACGCCACCGCAAACGCCGCCAGCGTGGAGACGCCCTGGAGCATGAACGACTTGCCGATATAATCCATACGGCGGTTGATCTGATCTTCTCCATGAAGGATGTCGATTAGCAGGCCAACTGCCTTGAACACATAGAACAATGCAACTGTGACCAGGGCGTACAAGGCGCACGTCAGCCATGCGTACACCATACACGCAATAAACGAACCCGCCAACGTCAGGCAACGAAATCCCATGTACTCGCCGAGCGTATTTTCGCGAGCAATGTCGGAAACCTGATACGTGCCCATCTTGTAGTTCGCAAACGTGCCGAAAATGCCCACCACCGACATGGCGAGCGAAAGCAAACCCGCGTCGTCATAGCCCGACGAGAGACGCACCACCACAATAGTCGTAAGCCACTGACACGCCAGATATGTCATGGAACCAATAGAATTCCATAGCATATTCGCTTTCACGGAAAGCTGTTTGGGGGGTTCGGAAGGCTGCGAATGCTCTTTCCCTATGGAGGACACACTCATAAACGATAAGCTTCCATAACGTGCACGGGACGAGCATTTTCAGCCGGCGGCGTGCGCCAATCACCGTATTCCGTCGTTAAAAACTCTTCATATCCTGCAGGAGCATAGTATTCTCGATCCTCAAACTTCATACGAATAGGCGAGAACAAGCTTACCGGATAGGTTTTATCCGACCTGCCTTCACCTAAGACATCGATTACGCAATCGCTATCGTGCGAACTATCGTTTACACGCAATGCTATGACATCAAGACGATGCGCCAACTCGAAAAGATCCAGGTTCTGAACAAACGGGCACACAACTCGCTTGACCAGCTTCACGAAGCCATTCGTGCCGGTTGAAGGGTCGGTCACCGCAAAACTGCGCAACAAACCTACGCGCCTGTGCTGTTTCAAGAGCCCTTCCGCTTGCTTGTCAAATCGTTCAAGAGGAAATATATCGACCCATACGCCTGTAGCAGCTTTCTTGCCTACGAAGTTCTCGTAAATAACCGTAGTGGTATCCACGATCTTCGCAAACTGGTAAATGGATGATTTGTCTCGATACGACACAAGCTTGAAGCGATCCGTTGTGCGCCATTCGTTAAAGTGGTCCATGAGCAACTCGTACTGATCGCGCATCATCACGATGTCCATATCATCATCCCATGGGATGAATCCACCATGTCGCACTGCACCCAATAGACTACCGTATCCAAGGTAATACTGCACCCCATGAGCAACGCACACACGATCGATCTCGTCCATGATTTCCAACTCGATGGACTTCATATCCTCAATGGTCAAACGCTCCACGACTATCGCGCCTCTTCAACATCATGTTCGACGGTAGACGCATCATCCATCCGGAAACTCGCCTCGATCAGCGCCTCATTCTGCACAAGGTTGCGTACTTTCGCACGCAGTTGAGAAACCTCTACCGTAGTGTAGAATTCGCGCAATACCAGCACGGCGATCACATACACGAAAACAAAATTTGCGGGACTTTCAATATCGAAGACGTTCGCAAAGAAAAACGGGATCTCGCGAAACACGCCCATGAGCACCAAGCTGAGCGCAAACAAGAACCAGAACGTTGAGTCGGCAATAGTTACCTCTGCCTTACGAATTTTTCGCAAGACAAACCAAAAAGTAAGCAGCGCACCAACCAGCAGCGTCGCGGAAAACAGCAGGCTCACTTCCTCCTCCTAAACCACTGCACCAGCAGAATGGAAATGCTCATACGCAACATATACGCAACGGACTTTGTGAAATTCAGGTAGCTTTCGCCAGCAATACGCTCACGCATCTCCACCTGCATCTCCTCAACTTTGTATCCCCAACGCATAAGCAGGGAAATAGTGTCGGGCTCAGGGCCAAAGTCCAACTCGTTAGCGAAAAGAGGAATCATCTTCTTATCGAACAGACGCATACCCGAAGTAGGGTGCTGAATTCGCTTACGCGTCGTGATAAAAATCATGGCGCTAATGAGCACGCTACCGGCCATGCGTGCAGACACGGGCTTTTTCGTAGTGGCGAAACGACTGCCGATGACGATATTGGCCTCCCTGCTCTCGGCAAGCGCCACCATATCATCAATATAGGCCGCAGAGTGCTGGCCATCGGCATCCAACAGTATTGCATAGTCGTAACCGTGCTCGCTTGCATACCGCATACCCGTTTGAAATGCACCGGCAAGCCCCAAGTTCACCGGCAGGTTAACGTAGTTATAACCGCGCTCCTTGCAAATATCCAGCGTAAGATCGCGCGAACCGTCGTTAATAACCACATAATCGATACCGGGAGCGTTATTACGCAAGTCCTCGATAGTGGACACGATATTGTCCTGTTCGTTGTACGCCGGAATGACGGCAAGTACGCGGCTGTTTCCCATGAACGTTCGTGTCCTCTATCTCGCGAAGGCGCGCAAGCGCCCGTGTTCAATCCAATCTAGTAGTCTATCATAGGCTTACGCGACTGCCCACGCATGCACATAAGCACTAGGACAGGTGGATTCACTGCGCCATTTCAGCTATTTCACATGCACTGCACGCGACCGTACCGTATGCTTTGCTTCGGCGTAACCTGTTACTCGCTAAACATACTTGACGCGAATCCACCGTACGCCAAAAACAGTAAAAACCGAAATAGGCGGAAACAAAGAGAATGAAAGACCCCAGCAACCACAAAGCGCCTGCTATCTGCATATTCTCGGCACTCTACGCCCCCAGCATGGGCGGCGTGGAAACGTATACGCAAAACCTTGCCGCCGCGTTGGACAAGATGGGCTGCAAAGTCACCGTCGCCGCCATGCATTCGCACGGCGGCGAAAAATGCGAGCAGCACGGCAACGTCGAGGTGGTGCGACTCCCTTGCATCAGCGCACTTGGCGGACGCTACCCCGTGCCGAAGCATGACAAGGCATATCGCCAGGCCATGGAACGCCTGACCAACACGGCACCCGATTACGTGGTGGTGAACACGCGCTTCTACCCGCTATCACTTGAGGGCCTAAAGTTTGCACGAAAACAGGGCATCGCGCCCGTGCTGGTAGAGCACGGCTCGGCGCACTTGAGCATGGGAAGCCCCACCGTGAACATTGCGGTGGAAGCGGTTGAGCACGCGCTGACGCTGCTTGACAAGCGCCAGCGTCCGGCGTACTACGCCGTGTCGAAGAAGGCGAGCGCCTGGCTTGAGCACTTCGGTATCGCGTCGGCTGGCGAGCTGCCCAACGCGATTGACGCCGACACGTATGTTGCCGGCGCCTCCAAGCGCAACTTTCGCGAAGAACTGGGCATCAGCGACGATGCGCTCCTTGTTGCCTCAGCCGGCCGTTTGATTCCCGAAAAGGGCGTGCTGCAATTGGCGCAAGCCGTGCAAACGTTACATCAGGAGGGTTGCAACGTACATATTGCCATGGCTGGCGCAGGTCCGCTTGAAGCGCAGCTGGCGGCAGTCGATGCACCCAACCTGCACCTGGTCGGCAAGCTCAGCAAGCCCGACCTGACCGCGCTCTACCGGCAAGCCGACGTCTATTGCCTGCCCTCGCGCTCGGAAGGATTCGCCACCACGCTGCTGGAATCAGCCGCCTGCGGAACCCCCGCCATTGTCACCAACGTTGGCGGCACCGACGAGCTTATCCCCAATGAGCGTTTCGGCACCATCATCACCGACATGGAACCAGAAACCATTGCCAACGCGTTGCGGGCCGCAATATGCAATCGCGCAACCCTGCAAGCGCAAGGCGAAGCCGCAGCGCACCGCGTCCGGGAAATCTGTTCCTGGCAGCAAACAGCAAAGCGAACGCTCGAAGCCTGCAGAAACGCGAATAAGCACTAGTCGCCCGGCCGAAGGAACAAATCCGTGCAGTACCTACATCCGCCTATCAAACGAAACGAGATCACACCGCTTATCGTTTTTTCGTTCTTCATCGCACTGAGCGTAGTGCTGAGCAACCATATACAAATCACGGGCAATACGTATTCCGGACTTGCAACGCAGAGCTACATCACGCCCTACGGCCTATCTGACATCGGCGTACTGGTTGCGGTGTTTACCGTGGTGCTACTGTGCTGCTTGGCGCTCTACCATATCACGCGCAAGGCAATCACGGCAAAATCAGCCGGCGACAACAAGCCACTCGCAGCAAAGCCGATTGCAGCGTGCACCGCCATCATGTTCGCATTGCACCTGCCCTACCTACTCACGTACTACCCCGGTTTCGTGTTCAGCGACTCGCTCAGCTCCATCGGCCAAGCACTGGGACAACTGCCGTGCTCAAATCATTTCCCCGTTGCATACACTGCGCTCATCGGAGCATGCATTGCACTCGCACATACGCTCGGGCTGTCCACCACAACAGGATGCGCTCTCTACAGCCTCATGCAAACGTTTGTGATGTGCGCAACGTATTCCCTCATGATTCAATGGATAATGCAACGTACACGCATCGCACGGTGGTGGCGCGCCAT
>CALEWN010000001.1 GCA_937925385.1 uncultured Senegalimassilia sp. | reverse complement strand
CCGTAAGAAACGCGTTGATGCCTGGAGTGGTGTGCTCCAAGCCAACGGTTTGCGTCCAGAATGCCAGATAATCGGCCAAGCCGAGCGCGGTGCCGGCGAGCACCATCTTGCCGCTGAAGGCCTTACGGACGCGCTTCCAAAGGATAGCGGTCAACACAATGCCCGCGAACAGAAAGCGGAAGCCCAGCAACCATGCTGGCGGAATGACCGCTACCACATCTTTCATGGACACGAAGCTGTAACCCCAGATGATGGTCGCCACAACGATAGCAACCTTATACGCCCAAGAGGGCAGTTCCTTCTTCATGCAACCTTCCCTTTACCCCCCCGATTGCAACCCATAACCGGGCGCAATAAAGAAACGCCGATCTGCAGCCGCATAAGGCGACGCAGATCGGCGTTTCGTGCTCAACGTGATTCGCTCTTAACGACGCGTCCGCTATCTTAGCAGACCGACATCGTCGAAAAGCCGGACGCCTGGACTCGGCGGCAAGCAAGCTGACGTAACCGACCGAAAGCCTAAACGTTAGCCTTTTGCGCCGTTGGCAATGCACGGAAGCTCGGCCAAGCCTAACGGGCTCCGCCACCGCCGCCGCCGAAGCCTCCGCCGCCACCGCTGGAGAATCCGCCGCCGCTTCCGCTGCCGCTGGATTCGGCCTGTATAGCCTCGTGAGCGGTTTTCACAGCCTGGTTGAACGACGAGGAGAGGAAGCTTCCCACATCAGGCATCCCGGCGCTCGCACCGGTCTCATAGGAGGTGTACCAGCCCCACCAGGGCACATAGGTATCTCCATACGTTTGATCGACCGTGAACAACTGGGGCTGCGTCTTGCGAAGCTGCTCGATGGCCTGCTTCGCAACGCCGAACAGATACGCGTACACCATGAACTCGCCCCACACCTTCACATCGGTGGGCGGACGCTCCTCAAGCGAGCTGAAATCGCGCAGCCAATTGCGCAACGCCTTGCAGTGCGCAACCAGGTTGTTGCCATCGACGCTGCGTCGCGTCATGTTGTTCCCGATGAAAGCCAGCGCCGCAACAGTGGGAACACCGCATATCACGGGCAGCATGTTATCGGTTATGAACCAAATCACCATTGCCACCGCAATCAATATGACAGCGAGCGCCCACGTCCAGGCGCGCAGATTATTGCCCTTCTCCTCGAAGAATCCGTGCTTGTCCGTCTCCGCGGTCAGCACATCTTGCCAGTGTTTCACGGCGTTCACCAGCCGCTCAGGATGATCATCGCCGTATTTCTTGATGCTGCCGAACCACAGCGAATTCTGGCCTGCCGCCACCTTATCGAACAGCAGCTCGAACGCCGCCTTGTCAATCGGGTCGCTTACGGCATCGGCCTCCACCATCTTCGTGATATAGAAGTCGTTGACCGTTTTCATGCCGCCATGCTTCGTCGGCGCCATATATGAACCGGAATCGATGCGAACAGCACCCGTTTGCGCCAGATGCATGATAGTTGCCGTAAGATCGTCGGTACTCGTCCTGTCCCAACGCCACAAGCGGCCGATGACGGCCGGATGCAAGCCCTTTCGCGGCACATCGCGCCAGTATTGCTCCGTAAAGTCCGGCTTATGCTCCTTGCCATGGCGGAAGAACATGACAATAGCCCAAATCAATGCCGCAACGCACACGGCCACGCACGCCACGGAGAACGCCAAGGACATCATGCGCTTGCTGTTCGCCGTATCAGCCCAGGCCTTCTCCTCCTTCAGCACCGTATCCAGGCGCTGTTCTCCGGCATGCAGGCGATGCGTGCTCAGCGACACGTTCGTCAGCCATTTGGAAGGGATGCACACGCGCATCTCGGCATATTCGCCGGTTTCCACACGAGGAACCGTGCATGTGACCGAACCATCGGCGTTAACGGAAACGTTGCCGCTCAGCGGACCATGGCCCCATGCGCGCACGTTCTCACCAGGATCCACCGTAACGCCCTGGGGGAGGGGAAGCTGAAGCGTGGCCGTCACGTTCTCGGAGGCTGCCGACCACTCGGAGCCTAGATACTGCCAATACACCTCGGAGACGTCATCGTACACCTGGGCCATATTGGTGATGGTGTAATCAAGCTCCACAACCACACGCTCGGGATGAGAGCCGAAGAACACATACACCGTGTTCTTCGGGCTGTCCAGGGAATAGGAGTTCCGCCCCGGGCCACCTTCCTCGCGCCACTTCAGCTCGAACGGCACCTCGGGCAGCGCCGACATCGACCCTTCAGCAGCGCCGGAATCATCGACGCCCATCATGCGAACACCGTTCACGGAGAATTCCGCGTTCGTAGGCAGCAGACTTAACGACCACCAAATAGCGGAATACGAGCCGTTGAAATCGAACGTGCGCTGTTCCACCACGTGAAGCGTTCCATCGGTTTCCAGCTGAGCCTGAATGTTCACTTGCGGCATGGTGTACGACTTTGCATAGGCTTTGCCCGGCAAAGCCGCCAACGCACACGCGCAAGCAACGACCACTAGCACAGCCGCGATCATCCATGCAACGCGACAACGCGCTTCCTCCCGCTGGCTGCCTGGGAATTGAGGTGTCCTTGTGTATTGCATCGAGAATGCTCCTTGCAAGTTTCCGACAGTCAAGGTATTATATCTACCCGCACCTATTATAGCGTGGAGAAGTGACCGAGAGGCCGAAGGTGCTCGCCTGCTAAGTGAGTATGCCCCACAAGGGCATCTAGGGTTCGAATCCCTACTTCTCCGCCACGAATTTTCAGCCCCCGCAAACGCGGGGGCTTTTTCTTTCTACCCTCGCATTCTCGGGTTTTCATGCCCCGATCAGCGTCATCTTATGCAGCCGGTCCTTTGCTACGACTTCCTAAACCTTGCAGGCTGTCTTGAACGATTTCGCACATTTGCATGAGAATAGCCCCATGGAAGCACCTTATAGCATGCCATTATCTCAATGGCATGCCCTTTTCAGGGACGCGATCCCACCCCTTCGTAAGCCGTCTTCCCAACGCCTTTCCGCGCCATAAAAGGAGGCGCCCAAATCGGGCGCCTTCGCAATCTATCTTCTTCCCCAAGGCCAGGGCGAGCGACGCAAACGCTTCGCTTTCATCGGCTTCATCCGATACGAGGGGTTGTGCTTCAGGAACACGGCTCGGCATATCCGCGTGATTCCCAAAGCAACCAACGCCGTGACCATGAACGAGAGCGTTAAATCCAGCACATCGCCGTTGCTCTCCGACAACGCATATAGGCTTGCCAAGCCGAAAAACGCAGCCAACGCCACATTCAGCACGGTGAAGGCCTTGATAAGAATCTCCTTCGCCCGCGCAGGCGAATAGCGCCATGATGCTACCACGTACACCACGCCGGCCGCAAAAGCCAGCAACAGCAGCAACGGTATGATGCGCGTCAACCTTGCAACCATACTAGAACGTCACTTTCGGCGCGGTGGAAGCACCCTCCTCGGCAGCGAAGCTCGGACGCTCCTTGAACCCCATAGCGCCGGCAAAAAGCACGGCGGGGAACGTCTGGATAGCGGTGTTGTACTTCATCACCGTATCGTTGAAGCTTTGACGCATATAGCTGATCTTGTCTTCGGTGTTCGACAACTCAGCCTGCAATTGCTGGAAGTTGGCATTCGCCTTCAAATCGGGATAAGCCTCGGCAACCGCAAACAGGCTTTTGAGAGTTTCGGTAAGGCGGTTGTTCGCCCCCATGCGGCCCTCAGGAGTGTTTGCATTAGCCACCGCCGCGCGAGCCTGCGTGACGGCATCCAGGGTAGCGCTCTCGTGCTGCGCATACCCCTTCACGGTCTCCACTACGTTCGGGATAAGATCCAGACGCCTTTGAAGCTGCACGTCGATCTGCGCCCAGGCGTTGTCCACCATGTTGCGAAGCTTCACCAGCTTGTTGTAGAGCGCGATGATGAACACGATCAGCACCACAGCTATCGCAACGACGATGATTACCGCTGTCATAGCTTCCTCCTTTACGGGTTGCCCCTTCTGCTCGATTCCGAGGCTTTCCCCTTTCGCCTCGATTTGCCAGACGACCTTTCAAAACCGATGCATCCGCCTTGCATGCAGGATAGACTACATCTTCCCGCGCTGAAACCATTGCTTCGGGAATACGTTTAGCAATTCGTGGTAAGCGTTGCCTTGAAGGGGCCGAACGTGGTGGTGCGAGCCCACCACCCCTTGGCCTGCGCATCGGTTGCCACCTTAGCCGCCGATGCGAAGGAATCGCATACCGCGAACACCGCGGCACCGCTGCCGGACATCATAGCCTTGCATACGCCCGGCTGCTCCTGCAACCATTCGCGCACGGTGCGGATTCCCGGATTCAGCTGCTCGCTTGCCTTCGCCATGTTGTTCAGCAACGGCACGCTCATCGCATACTCCGCCGATTCCGCAGCTTGTGCGTCCTCGGTCGGGATGGGCTGAGGATCCTCATCAAGCTTCTTGTAGGACTCGGCCGTGCAAACCCCGCCTTTGGGCTTCACCAGCACCAGGAAGTCGTTCATCGGCTTGAGTGTGCGGACCAGATGCTCGCCGATGCCGTCGTAGAGCGCGCAACCACCTTGCAAGAAGAAGACCACATCGGCGCCCAGCTGAGCTGCAACCTCTTTGATTCGCGGGTCCAGAACGCTTTCGCCCCACAACACAGCCGAGCCAAGCAGCGCCGCTGCGGCATCCGAGGAGCCGCCACCCAAACCAGCCTGGACGGGGATGCGCTTCTCCAGATGCACACGCATCGTTTCCTCTTCGCCAAGCGTGCGGCCGAACGCCTCAGCCAACTTCAAGATGGCCTTCACCACGATGTTGTCTTGCGGATCGACATCCAGAGGAGCAAGGCCCTCGAAGCTGCGCGTGGTCAGTTTCACCGCTTCGCCGGTGCCCGGGATGATCTTCATGCGCAGCACGTCATGAAGCATCAGCGCGTGCATCGTCGTGGATACCTCGTGGTATCCATCATCGCGCACACCTTGGACGTTCAGGTACAGGTTCACCTTCGCCGGAGCTACCAGCTTCAGCGAACCCATGCCGGCAAACTCGCGAGCTTCCACATCCTGGGCCACGCGGGCTATGTCGAGCATATCCACGGACCCTTCCAATGTTTCACGTGAAACATTCTGCTTTTCGTTTTGCTGCATCACCGCTGCTCCGTTCGTTTCTTTCGACGTGCCTTGAAGAATTCTCGCAACATGGTTGCACATTCTTCGGACAGCACGCCGGCTTTCACATCGAATGTATGGTTGAGGCGCTTGTCCTCATGGATGGAATACAGCGTGCCCAACGCACCTGCCTTCGGATCGGGTGCGCCGAACACGCAGCGGTCAACTCGAGCCTGATGCATCAGTCCGGCGCACATGATGCACGGCTCCAACGTCACGTACACCGTACAACCCGTAAGCCTCCATACGCCAAGTTCGGCCGCGGCCTGCTTCATGGCAACGAATTCCGCATGCCCTGCAGGATCTTGCTGCGTCTCGCGGATATTGCACGCTCGCGCGATCACGCGAGGCTCCGCTAGGGGGCGGCGAGTGCCTTTGTCGATAGGGTGGTACACAACCACGGCACCAATGGGAACCTCTCCCATATCCGCCGCACGTTGCGCTTCCTCAAGCGCCATGCGCATGTATTCTTCGTCATTCATAAGCAACATTATATGGTATCCTAGCAAGCTATATGGAGGAATGGCCGAGTGGTTGAAGGCGGCAGTCTTGAAAACTGTTGAGCCGCAAGGTTCCGTGGGTTCGAATCCTACTTCCTCCGCCAGAATGCTATCGCCCGGGTCTCCGGGCGTTTTCTTTTTTAGGAAGCAATTGCAGGTACAGCGTGCCACTTGCAAAGCAAAGCAGCACGGGCAATGCAAACCGGAAGACAACCCCAAACACAGCATCGGCAAAGCCAGTACAAACCGTTTCGACGAGGAACCCTCACAGACAACTCGAAAAGACATCACTTGGGACAAAACGAGGCATCATCCTCTCCAAGGCCCAGAATCCAGTTTGCATCATCGAAGTCGGTGAAAACCCTTCTAGCGAGAAGCCGCTACAGGCAAGCTCGAACGGACGATCTTTTGAGGCAAGCAAGGGTTCCACCTGCTCCGAAGCATCAGATTCGATTGAATAGTGAATGATACGATTTTATGTAACTTTCAACTCTACTGTCTACTTACTCGTTCTAAAACAATAGAAAAGCGCCCGGATTAGCTCCAGGCGCTTTTACAGGGTTTCGCGTTGCGTTGCGCTTATCGCTCGTCCATAGGGATGTACTCACGTTTCTTTTTGTAAATGGACTTGTAAGCCGGGCGGATAATACGCTTGCCCGAAACGATCTCCTCAAAGCGATGGGCCGCCCAACCGGACATACGGGCACAGGCGAA